>NZ_JBHYVA010000054.1:0-22177 GCF_042750055.1 Streptomyces sp. NPDC059456 | reverse complement strand
GTTATTCCGTACCGGACGGGTGGTATAGATCACGGCCCGTCAACCCCTTCCTACGGTGGCGTAGGTCACGTGCCGGGGTGAAGGATGTGGTCTCGTGGCAGCGACGACGACGACACTCAAGAACATCGGCTCGTACGCGGCGATCGGGGACAGCTTCACCGAGGGGGTGGGGGACCCGGGGCCCGGCGAGACCTTTCTCGGCTGGGCGGACCGGCTGGCCGTCCTCCTGGCCGATCAGCGCGAGGAACACGACTTCCGGTACGCGAACCTGGCCGTGCGGGGACGCCTCCTCGACCAGATCGTGGCCGAACAGGTCCCCCGGGCCAAGGAACTCGCACCGGACCTGGTGAGTTTCTGTGCGGGCGGCAACGACATCATCCGGCCCGGCAGCGACCCGGACGACGTGGCGGAGCGGTTCGAGGCCGCCGTCGCCGACCTCACCGGGGCCGTCGGCCAGGTCATGATCACCACGGGCTTCGACACCCGCGGCGTACCGGTCCTCAAGCACCTGCGCGGCAAGGTGGCGACGTACAGCGCGCACGTGCGCGCCATCGCCGACCGCTACGACTGCCCGGTGCTCGACCTCTGGTCGCTGAAGTCCGTGCAGGACCGGCGCGCCTGGGACTTCGACCGGCTGCACCTCTCTCCCGAGGGCCACACCCGGGTCGCGCTGCGCGCCGCCCAGGTGCTGGGCCTGGAGGTGCCCGCCGACCCCGACCAGCCGTGGCCGCCGCAACAGCCGCGCGGCTCGGTGGACGTGACCCGGGACAACGTCCAGTGGGCGCGGGAGCACCTGGTGCCGTGGATCGGGCGGCGGCTGCGCGGGGAGTCCTCCGGGGACCACGTGGAAGCGAAGCGTCCGGACCTGTTGCCGCTGTAGACCGGCGGGGACGGGCCGCGCGGGAGGGGAGAGGACGGGAGCCGCGGGGCGGGGCGCGGGCCGCGGGGCGGGGCGGGGGCGGGGCGCGAGGCCGGTGGCGCGCGGCGGAATCCTTCGGGGCCGGTGCGCGTTGGCATGGTGATAGACCGGTGTTCCGTACGGCATCACGACCATCCGCCCCACCCTCCCAGGAGGCGCTTTGACCGGCTCCCGTCCCCTGCGTCCACGGCTGCGCGCCCTGCGGCCCGAAGCCTTCGGCGCGGACCCCTCCGGCGCGCGCCTGGAGCGGATCCTGCGCTCGCCGAACTTCGCCGACGGCGTCTTCCAGAACCCCGTCGGGGCCAGGACCCGGCCCTCCGGCTCCATGCTGGAGTTCGCCAAGATCTACTTCCACAAGGAGCAGCGCGTCCGGCGCAACCCGGGCGCGCCGATCCCGGTGTACCCGACCACGCTCGCCGAGCTGGCGAAGCCGCCGGCCAGCGGGCTGCGCCTGACCTGGATGGGGCACTCGGGCGTGCTCGCGGAGATCGACGGGCGGCGCGTGCTGTTCGATCCCGTGTGGGGCGAGCGGTGCTCGCCCTTCCCGTTCGCCGGACCCAAGCGGCTGCACCCCGTACCCGTACCGCTGGCCTCCCTGGGACCGGTCGACGCCGTGGTGATCTCCCACGACCACTACGACCACCTCGACCTGCCCACCATCAAGCAGCTGGCCGGCACGGACACCGTCTTCGCGGTCCCGCTCGGCGTCGGCGCCCACCTGGAGCGCTGGGGCGTCGCGCCGGACCGGCTGCGCGAGCTCGACTGGAACGAGGGCACCAAGATCGCCGGGCTCTCGCTGACGGCCACCCCGGCGCGCCACTTCTGCGGGCGCGGCCTGCGCAACACGCAGAACACCCTGTGGGCCTCGTGGGTCGTCGCGGGCGACGAACACCGGATCTTCCACAGCGGTGACACCGGATACTTCCCCGGCTTCGGGGAGATCGGCGCCGAGCACGGCCCCTTCGACGCCACGATGATCCAGATCGGCGCCTACTCGGAGTACTGGCCCGACATCCACATGACCCCCGAGGAGGGCATGCGCGCCCACCTCGACCTGCAGGGCGGCATCCCGCACGGCACGATGCTGCCGATCCACTGGGGCACCTTCAACCTGGCCCCGCACCCGTGGGACGAGCCCGGCGAGGGCACGGTGGCCGCAGCCGAGGCCACCGGCTCGGCGATCGCGCTGCCGATCCCCGGCCAGCCGTTCGAGCCGGGCGCCGCGGACGCCCCGGGCGAGCCCTGGTGGCGCCCGTTCGTGGCGTCGGCCCCGCCCGCCCCCGCGCCGCAGCCCCGCCCGGTCACGGCCGCCCGTCCGCCGGCCGTGGCCCACGAGGAACCGGAGGCCGTCGGCTCGTAGCCGCCGCTCCGGGGCATCCGCCGGCCGGGGGTCGCGCGTCGCACACGGACGCCGCGAACGCGCGCCCCCGGCGGATTCGGGCTGTCGTACGAGCGCTCCGCCAGGAGCGGGAAGCACCCCCGTGAAGTTCCCCAACTGGCTGTCAGGGGCGGGATCGTGCGGTCTAGCGTGGGTATCCGGTGATCAACACCGGGCCCCGGAGCCGCTGGGGGCCCGGGCCCCACGTAGAGGACGCCGATGTCCGGACTCCGCGCCGCCCGCCACGCCCCGTCGAGACACGCCGTCACCGGTCCCGGCCGGCAGATACAGCCCCAGATGGTGCGCGCCGCCCTGCTGCCCGCGCTCGCCGCGGCCCTCAGCGGAGCCGCCGCGGTGATCTTCACGCTCCAGCTCGGCGGGGGCGCGGGGCAGCGGGACGCCCGGCTGTGGCCGGTCCTGGCCGGCTGCGCGCTGCTCGTCGTCGGCGCGCTGGCCGCCGCCCTGCTCGGCGCCCAGCGCTCCGCCAAGGCCGTCCGGGACCGCTGCGAAGCCCTGCGCCGGTCCAGCGTGCGCGGACGCCAGGAGCTGCGGACCGCCGCGGAGCGGCTGGAACGCGGCGAGCCGCCGGCCCGCCCGGTCCGCGCCGGCCCGACGACGCCGGCGCCCGGCGGCGACCCGGCGCGCCTGGACGAGTTCTGGCTGCTCTCCCAGGAGCTGCGCGGTGCCCGCGAACACGCGCACGCCACCCTCGTCCGGCTGGCCGGACCGGCCGCGCCGTCCGACAGCGACCGCAAGGTCGAGGTCTTCGTCAACCTCGCGCGCCGCCTCCAGTCCCTCGTGCACCGGGAGATCTCCCTGCTCGACGAGCTGGAGGACACGGTCGAGGATCCCGACCTCCTCAAGGAGCTCTTCCACGTCGACCACCTCGCCACCCGGATCCGCCGCCATGCCGAGAACCTGGCCGTCCTCGGAGGCGCCGCCTCCCGGCGCCAGTGGACCCGGCCCATCGACCTGAGCGAGGTGCTGCGCTCCTCCGTGGCGGAGGTCGAGCAGTACACGCGGGTCAAGGTGGTGCCCCCGGCGGGCGGCACCGTGCGCGGCCACGCCGTCGCCGACGTGGTGCACCTGCTGGCCGAACTGGTCGAGAACGCCACGGTGTTCTCCGCACCCGACACCGACGTGATGCTGCGTGCCGAACGGGTCACGGCGGGCATCGCCATCGAGGTGGAGGACCGCGGGCTGGGCATGCCGGCCGCCGAGCAGCACCGGATGAACGCCCTGCTCGTCGACCCCGACCAGATCAGCGTCCGGCACCTGCTGGCGGACGGCCGGATCGGCCTGTTCGTGGTCTCGGCACTGGCCCGCCGGCACGGGATCGCCGTCGAGCTCAAGTCCAACATCTACGGCGGCGTGCTCGCGGTCCTCGTCCTGCCGCAGGAACTCCTGGGTGCGGAGGCGCCGAGCGCCGCCGATGCGCTCGGGGGCTCCCGGGCCACCTCGTGGGGCACGGGGGAGGGCGGCGCGGGCATGCCCCCGCTGGAGCCCGTACGGGTGGCCGTGCCCGGGCGGGACCCGTACCCCCGACCGGAACCGCAGCTCCGTCCGGAGCCGCCCTTCCGCACCGGGCCGCAGCCGCGCCCGCAGCCCCACCCGCGGGCGGAGCCGGAGCCGGCGCCGGTGGCCGGGCGGACGCCGGCCGGGGCGACCTGGGCCGCGCCCCGCTCGCACCCCGCGCCGCCTTCGCCGCCTTCGCCGCCTTCGCCGCCCGCGCCGGACGCGCGTACGCGGCCGGGGGCGCTGCGGCAGGCTCCCGGCCCCCGGGAGCCGGGGCAGGCGCCGGTCGTCGAAACCACCCTGGACCTCGGCCCGGACCCCGGACCGGTTCCGGGCTCGGGCGCGGGTGCCGGTCCGGGCCCGCTGACCCCGGCGGGCACGGTCCCGGCGGCCACGGTCCCGGCGGGCACGGCCCCGGGGTCCGCCGGACGCGAGCCCGTACCCCCGGTGCCCGTACCCCCGGTGCCCGCCCCGGCCCGTGCGACCGCGCCCGCGTATCCGGCGGTGTCCGTACCGGCCGCCCGGACCGATCCGGACCGGCCGGTGCTGCCCCGCCGCCGGGCCCAGCACCACCTCGCGCCGCAGCTGCGGGACGCCCCCGCCCCGCGGCGGACCGACGCACCCGAACAACCCGTGCACGACCCGGGCCTGATGGCCGCCTTCCGACGGGGCTTCGGCCTCGCCCAGTCGGAGAACCAGCCATGACCCCGACCTCACACCCCGGCAAGGAGCGCACCACCATGGGCGGCGAAGCGGCGACGAAGACCAGCCGGCTCTCGGATCTCGACTGGCTGCTCAGCGGCCTGGTCCAGCGGGTCCCCTCCACGCGCAGTGCCGTCCTCCTCACGGCCGACGGACTCGTCACCTGCGTCCACGGCCTCGACAGCGACAGCGCCGACCACCTCGCGGCGCTGGCCTCCGGGCTGTACTCGCTCGGGCGCAGCGCCGGAACCCGGTTCGGGGACGGCGCGGAGGTCCGGCAGGTGGTGGTCGAGCTCGACACCGCCCTCGTCTTCGTGTCGGCCGCCGGGGTGGGCACCTGCCTGGCGGTCCTCGCCGACCGGGAGGCCGACGCGGGGGTACTCGGCTATGAGATGGCGATGCTGGTCAAGAGCGTCCGGCCGTACCTCGCGGCTCCGCCGCGACGGCCCGCCGGGGACCCGCAGTGATGCGCGCCCGCGCCGCGTGCGGCAGGGGTGCCCCGCGCGACACGCCCTGGCTCGACGATTCGGCGGGCCGGGTGATGCGCCCGTACACCGCCAGTGGCGGGCGCACCCGCTGCGCCGTCGCACTCGACCTGCTCTCCCTGGTGACCGCGACGGGAACGCGCCCGCGCGGTGCCCTCGGGGCGGAGCACGCCCTGGCACTGAGCCTGTGCGCGGGCTCCGCGGCCGTCACCGTCGCCGAGGTCGCCGGGCACCTGCGGCTGCCGGCGGTGGTGGTGAAGGTGCTGCTGTCCGACCTGATGGAACACGGGGCCGTCACGGCGCAGGCGCCGCGGTTCCCGGGCGGCGGCTACGTCGCCGCCGACGACCAGACCCTGCTGCGGGCGGTGCTCGATGGTTTACGCAGACGACTGTGACACCCGTCCCGCCGCCGTCCTGCCCGCGACCTTGAAGATCCTGGTCGCGGGCGGGTTCGGGGCGGGCAAGACGACCTTCGTGGGCGCGGTGAGCGAGATCGAGCCGCTGTGCACGGAGGAACTGCTCAGCGGACTCGGTGAGCGCCCCGATCCGCTCGACGGCGTCGCGACCAAGACGTGCACGACCGTGGCGCTCGACTTCGGCCGGCTCACCCTGGACGGGCGGCACGTCCTGTACCTCTTCGGCACGCCCGGGCAGGAGCGCTTCTGGTTCCTGTGGGAGGAGCTGTGCGCGGGCGCGCTCGGCGCGGTGGTCCTCGCCGACACCCGCCGGCTCGCCGACTGCTTCCCGGCCGTGGACTTCTTCGAGCGGCGCGGCATCGGCTTCATCGTCGCCGTCAACGAGTTCGACGGGGGCCACCGCTACACGGCCGACGAGGTCCGGGAGGCGGTGGGACTCGGGGCCGGCGTGCCCGTCGTACGGTGCGACGCGCGCCTGACCAGCTCCGGGACCGGGACCCTGGCCGCGCTGGTCCAGCACCTGCTCTTCACGGCGACGACGGACGGATCGACACACGGATCGGCCGGCCCGGCCGACGCGGCCGGGCCTTGGGACGGGGATGGGGGGACACCGCGATGACGTACTACGAGTCGACCGGACACCTGCTGCTCACACCGGTGGACCGGGAGGCGCCCGTGCGCGCCGTCCGGCTGCGCGAACTGGGCCTGGGAGAAAGATCGGACACGGAGCTCGACGCCTTCGCCCGGCAGATCGCGGACGCGCTGTCGGCGCCGTACGCCGGGGTCAACTTCATCGGTGAGGAACGGCAGTTCTTCGCCGGACTGCACCATGCGCCGGACGCCCCCGCGAGCGGGTACCCGGCGCGGGTGCTGCCCCGGGACCACGGCTACTGCCCGCACGTGGTGGTGCGGCGCCGGGGGCTGGTGCTGGAGGACGTACGGGACTTCGCGCGCTTCGCCGGCAACGCGGTGGTGGACGAGAGCGGGGTCCGGTCGTACGTGGGCGTGCCGCTGACCGACCGGAGGGGCATCGTCCTGGGCACGGTGTGCGCGGTGGACCTGGAGCCGCACCGGTGGGGGATGCAAGGGCTGGCGAGGGCCAAGTCCCTGGCGGCGGAACTGCTGGAGATCATCCACGCCCGGGAGGACGCCCTGCGCGCGGGCTGACCGCCGCCCGGGGGCGGTTGTCGGTGCCGGCCGCTACGGTCGAGGGCATCAGAGCGCAACCGACCGTTGGCCGGAGAGGAGTCGCGGGATGGCCGTGACCGCCGAGGACGTCCGTACGACCGCGCTGTCGCTCCCCGACAGCAGCGAGAAGCCCGCCTGGGGCAAGCCCACCTTCCGGGTCGGCGGGAAGATGTTCGCCGCGCTCGGCGAGGACGACACCTCCATCGGGGTGAAGTGCCCGAAGGAGGACCGCGCGGAGCTCATCGCCGCCGAGCCGGAGAAGTTCTTCATCCGGGAGGGCCACGACGACAACTACGCCTGGCTCCGGGTCCGCCTGGCGGCCCTGGAGTCCGTCGCCGAGCTGCGCGCGATCCTCATCGACTCCTGGCTCCAGGCTGCCCCGGGACGCCTGGCCGCGGCCCACCCGGAACTGGCCGGGCCGTGAAGGGCGGCCTCAGCGCAGGAAACCGCTGATCCGCTCGCGCAGGGAGCGCGGGTCCAGGCCGTGCGCGGCGGTGTGCTCCTCCATCGTGCCGTAGCGGCGCAGCTCGGCGCGGCCGACGCCGAGGCCGAGGACCCGGTGGGGTACGTCCGCGAGGGCCTCGGCGGCCGCCGCGGTGGAGGTGCCGGCCAGGTACGGCTCGACGAGGACGACGTCGGCAGTGCCGCGGCCCACGGCCCGGCGCAGGGCGGCCCCGTCGAAGGGCCGCACCGTCGGGGCGTACAGCACGGTCACGTCCAGCCCCTGCGTCGCGGCGAGGACGTTGTCCAGCAGCGGGCCGACGGCGATGACGACACCGGCGCCGGAGCCCGACCCCCGTACGGTCTCCATGCGCAGGCCGTCCACCGGGCGCGGGGCGGCGTTCGACTGCTGTGACAGCCGGACGTACACCTTGTCGTCCCCGGCCGCGTACGCGTGGCGCAGCAGCGCCTCGGCCTCGTCCGGGTGCCCCGGCACGTGGACCGTCCAGCCGTCGAGGGTGTCCAGCAGTGCGACGTCGCCCGGCGCCATGTGCGTGAACCCGCCCGCCGGCCAGTCGTAGCTGGCGCTCGCGCTGACCAGGACCCCGCCCGTGCCCTGGTGCCCGAAGTCCAGCTTGACCTGCTCGAACGGCCGCTCGACCAGGAAGCTGGCGAAGGTGTGCACGACCGGCCGGAGCCCGGTGAGGGCGAGCCCTCCGCCGACCCCGACGAGCAGCTGCTCCCTGATCCCGACGTTGATCACCCGGTCCGGATGCCGCCGCTGCGCGGGCCGGAACCCGTCCATGGTGATCTCGGCGAGCACCACGGCCAGCCGCGGGTCTTCGTCGAGTTCCCTCGACGTGACCGAGATGAAGCGTTCCCGCATGGTGTCCACGGCTCTCCCCGACCTCTCCTACTGCTTCTTCTCGACGCGGGCGACGACGGCGTGCGGCCGGCCCGGATGCGGTGTGGTGAACGCGGCGTGCAGCGCCGCGTGGTCCCGGCCGTCCACGGTCACCGCCGACCAGCCGGCGGCCTCGAAGCGGGAGGCGATCCCGCCCTGCCAGCCGTGCGTCGCGGAGTCGTTGTCGATCACCACGGTGTGCAGCCGCTCCAGCCCGGCCGCACCGGCGTACGCGAGGGCCTCGTGGTTGCTGCCCTCGTCGAGCTCGGCGTCCCCGATCAGCACCCACACCGCCGGGTCGTCCAGCCCCTGCGCCCGCAGCCCGAGCGCACTGCCGACGGCGAGCGGGAGCCCGTGCCCGAGCGAGCCGCTGCCGATCTCCACACCGGGGATCAGGGTGCGGTCCGGGTGGTGCCCGAGGGGCGAGTCGTAGGAGCCGAAGCCGCTCAGCCAGTCCACCGGGAAGAATCCCTTGGCGGCGAGTACGGCGTAGTACGCCATCGGCCCGTGCCCCTTGGAGAGCAGGAAGCGGTCCCGCCCCGGCTCCTCGGCGGTGGCCGGTCCCACCCGCAGCACCCGGTCGTAGAGCACCCACAGCACGTCGAGGGTGGAGGTGGATGCGGGCCCGTGCTTCTCGGCGCCGGTCATGAGCGCCATGAGCCGGCCCAGGTCCTCGTGGCGGAACCCGGTGTCCGCGGTTGCCTGTGTCATGCACCGATCGTGCAACCTCAAGTCGACTTGAGGTCAAGCGTGCTCCGGGGCGGAACCCGACCCCCGAAAGGTGCGCGCGACCACCCCGTGAAGTGCGGTATTGTTCTCGTGCGCGTTCAACCAGGGGAAACCCCAGGTCAGCGGGCATCGGGACGTGGCGCAGCTTGGTAGCGCACTTGACTGGGGGTCAAGGGGTCGCAGGTTCAAATCCTGTCGTCCCGACTGGGAGCTCGCTCCGCAGTCGTAGATCGAGGGCCTTGTTTCACTTCGGTGAGACAAGGCCCACGACCGTTTCCGGTGTGCGGGCGCGTACGGCGCATCGGGGCCGCGGTGCGCGGGGTGCTCAGCGCTGGGCGGGGCGGGCGAACGCCGCACGGGCCCAGAGGTAGCCGACGAGGGCGAGGCCGGTGCACCAGGCGACCGCCGCGTATCCGCTGGTGCCGATCCCGGTGCCCATCAGCAGACCGCGCAGGGTCTCGATGACCGGGGTGAACGGCTGGTACTCGGCGAACCAGCGCAGCCCGGCCGGCATCGAGTCGGTCGGCACGATGGCGCTGCCCAGGAAGGGCAGGAAGGTCAGCGGCAGCGGTGCGTTGCTCGCCGACTCCGGGGTCTTGGCCACCAGGCCCATGCCGGCCGACAGCCAGGTCAGCGCGAGGATCAGCAGGGTGAGCAGGCCGATCGCGGCGATCCACTCCACCGGGGAGGCGTTGGGACGGAAGCCGATGGCCAGCGCGACGCCGATGACCAGGGCGACGGCGATCAGCGTCTGGACGACACTGCCGACGACGTGTCCGGTCAGGAACGCGGCCCGTGAGATCGACATCGTCCGGAAGCGGTTGACGATGCCCTCGGTCATGTCGACGCAGACCCCGACGGCCGTCATGACGGCCCCGGCGGTCGCGGCCATCAGGATGATGCCGGGCGCGACGTAGTCGATGTACTCGCCGCCGCCGGTGGGGGCGGCGGAGATCCCGGCGCCGAGCGCGCCGCCGAAGGCGTAGTTGAACAGCAGCAGCATCATCACCGGCATGATGGCGACGGAGAGCGTCATCGCGGGGTAGCGCAGCGCGTGCCTGAGGTTGCGCCGCAGCATCGTCAGGGAATCGGCGGCGGCGTACGCGAGGGTGCTCATCGGGCCATCTCCGGGGTGGTGTCGGACGCGCCGTGACCGGTGAGGGTCAGGAAGACGTCGTCGAGGTCGGGGGTGTGCACGGTCAGCGATTCGGCCCGCAGCGACGCGCCGTCCAGGACGTCGAGCACGGCCCGCAGGGTCGGGATGCCGCCGTCGCTCGGGATGCGGAGGGTGAGTTCCTCGGCATCGGCCGTACCGGTGCCGAAGCGGCGGGCCGCGGCGTCGAGTTCGGCGGGATCCGGGAAGCGCAGCCGGATGTGCCCGCCGGGGATGAGGCGCTTGAGCTCGTCCGCGGTGCCCTCGGCGACCAGCCTGCCCCGGTCCAGGACGGCGATCCGGTCGGCGAGCTGGTCGGCTTCCTCCAGGTACTGCGTGGTCAGGAAGATGGTGACGCCGTCGTCGGCGACGAGCCTGCGGATGATCTCCCACATGGTGCGGCGGCTGCGGGGATCGAGGCCCGTGGTCGGCTCGTCCAGGAAGATGATCCGCGGGTCGCCGACCAGGGTCATCGCCAGGTCGAGCTTGCGGCGCATGCCGCCGGAGAGGGTGGAGACCGGCTTGCGGGCGGCCTCGGTGAGTTCGAAGCGCTCCAGCAGCTCGGCGGACCGGCGGCGGCCCTCGCGGCGGGGCAGGTGCCGCAGGTCCGCCATCAGGTGCAGGTTCTCCTGCGCGGTGAGGAGGCCGTCGACGGCGGCGAACTGGCCGGTGACGCCGATGGCGGCGCGGACCCCGTCGGGCCGGGCGGCGACGTCGTGGCCCGCCACGTGGGCCTGCCCGGCGTCGGCGGCGATGAGGGTCGAGAGGATCTCGACGGTGGTGGTCTTGCCGGCCCCGTTGGGCCCGAGGAGGGCGAAGACCGTGCCCTCCGGGATGCTGAGGTCGATGCCGTTCAGGACCACCTTGTCGCCGTACGACTTGTGCAGGCCGACGGCGGAGATGGCGGGCGGGGCGGCGGCTTCGGCCGGGGCCGTGGTCCTGGCGGTGGGTATCGCGGTCATGGGTTTCCGCTCTTCCTTTCGTCGTGCCGGGCGGGGGAGGCGTCAGGCGCGGCGGATCACGATGTCGCCGACGTCGGTGCGGGCGTGGATCTCGACGGTCTCGTCGGAGGCGTCGGGGCCCTCGGCCGCGCCGAGGGCGTTGCGGACCGTTCCGAACTTGGAGTGGACGTCCAGCCAGGCCGCCGTGGCCTCCCGGATGCCGACCTCCACGTCACCGACGGCGGTCTGGAGGCTGACCCTGCCGCGCGTCACCTGGCGGACGCTGATGGCACCGTTGGCGGACTTGGCCTCGACGGAGGCGTGTGCGATGCCGACCGTGATGCGGCCGTTGGCGGCGTTGGCCTTGAGCGGGCCGGTGACCTCGCCGATCGCCGTCTCGCCGTTGCCGTTCTTGACGGTCGCCGCTCCCCTGATCTCGCCGACGTCGACGCGGCCGGACCCGTGGATCTCGGCGTCGCCCACCGCCCGGTCTACGTGGATGTCGCCGTGGCCGGTCCGCAGGTTGACCACGGCCGCCTCGTCGAGCCGGATGTCCCCGAGCGAGGTCTTGATGCGGCACTCGCCGAGCGGTCCCTCGCAGGCGTAGTCCCCCATGGGGGAGGTGCCGCGGACCTGCGAGCCGGCGGGCAGTTCGACGGTCACGTCGATGGAGCCGAGCTTGCCGAACAGGGAGCGCTTCTTGGGTCCCCTGACCGTCAGGGTGCCGTTGGCGAAGCCGACCTTGGTGTCCTGCGCCGCCCGTACGTCGATGTCGACGGCTGCGTTGCTCGGCAGCACCTCGACGACCGTGTCCCGGCGCTTGCCCGCGACGATCCGGACGTCGCCGATCTCGAACTCGAGGACCGCGGTGATGGGTCCGGTGGTTTCGTAAGAAGGCATGGCTGTCCCGTCCTCTTGGCTCTGAAGTGTGTTGACGCAGGTGGGCGGTGGTGCGTGTACGTGTACGCGTGCGCGGAGGCGTACGGGGGAGCGGGACCGCGGCTAGCGGACCCAGCCCTGGTACCCCTGGCCGTGGCGCGGGGCGCGAGCGGCGGGGCGGCCCGCGCCGCCGCCCGGTTCCAGGGCGCCGGACACGGCGCGCACGAGCCAGGCGTTGACGGACAGGCCCTCCTGGCCGGCCGCGTCCTCCACGCGGGACTTGAGGGGTGCCGGGAGCCGGAAGTTGATGCGGGCGGTGGCTCCGTCGTCACCCTCCACCGAGAGTGGCGCCGGTGGTGCCACGGGTGGCGTCACCGGGGGGCCGGACTCCTCGGAGGCCTCCGGGGCGGGCGGTGCCGTCACCACGAACTCGGGGTCCAGGCCCCGCAGTCGTACGTCCACCGAGCCGGGGGCGAGCTCGCGGGTGATCTCGTCCGAGGCGGCGGACAGGGCGTTCAGCAGGGTCAGCCGGGCGGCGGACTCCAGGGGGGCGGTCAGCCGCTCGGCCAGGGCGCGGGCTTCGTCCCCGCCGGCGTTCGCGGCGACCGCGAGCTCATGGCGGAGGTGATCGACGTAGGGGGTCAGGTCCATGTGAGCCATAGTGGCACCACGATGGCGCCATGACAAGTCCATTGTGGCGCCATCGTGTGGCGCGGTGGCGTCAGCTGCGGATCTCGAAGCCTTCGAGCCCCCGGGGCGGCTCCTGCCGGAGCTCGACGCGGGTCACGCTCGCCCCGACCGGGCCGTGGTGGGCCCACTCGACCATCGCCGCGACCGCGTCCGCGGCTCCCTCGAACGCCGCCTCGACCGTCCCGTCCGGGAGGTTGCGCACCCAGCCGGCCACGTCGTGGCCCAGCGCCGTACGCCGGCAGGTGTCGCGGAAGAAGACCCCCTGCACCACGCCGTGGAGGACCACCCGACTGTGAACCCGCTCCATGGGCCGACGCTATCGGGACCCCCTCCGATCCATGCGGAGCGTGACCGGTACGTCGCTCCGTGTCGCTGCCGGAAATCTTCACGCGGTGAAAGTGGAGGGGATGCCTCCCGTTGTATTCCTCCCCGAAACCGATGGCGGTTTGGGTGGTTTTGGCGCCGGAGGGTGATCAGCCTCCGGACTTTGTTACTCGATCGTGTGGAGAACCCGTGGCGATCCCCCGAATCAATGGGGAAGCCCTCCGGGGGAACGCTCGTCACGCGTGATCGGGGGCGTCAACACGGTTCGCCCGGTCGCCTGTTCGCGTGCTTACATCTGGCCACCGCAGCAATGCTCGGACGTGTTCGGACCGCCTTGTCGCGGACCGCCCACGGCATATGAAAAACAATCAGACGACTGAAGGGTGCGCACATCATGCGTAACGACATCGAAACCCGTGAGATCGCCGACGACGAACTGGACGCGGTTTCCGGCGGTGTCAGCATTTCCGGTGGCCTGCTCGGCGGCGTGACCGGCGACGTCTTCCACGTGGTGAACGAGGTCACCTCGCTCCAGACCGTCCACGGCGCGCTGTCCCTCCCCGGCCAGGTCGAGGGCATCGTCGGCGTCCGCGCCGGTGTCGCCGGCCTCTGAGCCGAACCGCATAACAGTGCGCGTGAACCCCGGGACGTCACCGTTCCGGGGTTCACGGGTGCCCGTTCCGTGAAATGCAGTCGAAGGACAGGTCGTGCAGTTCCGTCAAAAGGCGCTCTCCAAGCTGCAATCGCCCGAAGAACTCGATCTGCCCGTACGCTTCGCACGCCCGCAAGGCCGGTTCGTACTCGCCGTCACCGTTCTCGTCATGGCGGCCGCGGGATTCTGGGGATTCACCGGATCGGTTTCCTCCAACCTGGGCGCACCCGGCATCCTCACGCGGGCCGAAGGCAGTTATCTGCTCCAGAGCCCGTACTCCGGACAGGTCACGGCCGTACTCGCCGAAGAAGGCCGGCTGCTCGCCCCGGGCGCGCCCCTGCTCCAGGTCGCCACGGACCAGGGGGAGCGGACCGTACGCGTGGTGGCCGGCGGGCGGGTGACCAACCTGGTCGCCAAGACGGGCGCGGTCCTCACGACCGGCGCCGACGTCGCCACCGTCGAACGCGTGAAGCACGCGGACGACCCGCTGGTGGCCGTGCTCTACGTGCCCGCCGCGAGCGGCGCCGGGATCCGCGCCGGAGCCCTCGTCGACCTGGACGTCGAGTCCGTGCCCCGGCAGCGGTTCGGCGTGCTGCGCGGCCGCGTCGAGGAAGTCGGCCGCGCACCGCAGACCCAGGCGCAGCTCGCCGGCTTCCTCGGCGACACCCGCCTCGCCGCACGGTTCGCGGGGCAGGGCGACCCCGTCGCGGTCCTCGTCCAGCTCGAACGCTCCTCCGCGACCCCGTCCGGCTACCGGTGGTCCTCCGCGGACGGGCCCCCGTACGCCCTCGAATCCACGACCCGGGTCACCGGTGCCGTCCACCTCCCCGCACAGCGCCCCGTCGATTGGCTCCTTCCGTGACCACCGCGCCACAGGCCCCCCGCGTCCCGTCCGCCGGCCGCCGGCGCCGGCGCCCGCCGGTTCCCCGGGGCCGCACGCCCCGCCCCGTCCGCACGCCCACCGTGCTCCAGATGGAGGCCGTGGAGTGCGGCGCCGCCGCGCTGGCCATGGTCCTCGGCCGGCACGGCCGCTTCGTCCCGCTGGAAGAGCTGCGCATCGCCTGCGGGGTCTCCCGCGACGGCTCGCGCGCCGGCAACCTCCTCAAGGCCGCCCGCGGTTACGGGCTGACCGCCAAGGGCATGCAGATGGACCTGGCCGCGCTCGCCGGCGCGCGCCCCCCGGCCGTCCTCTTCTGGGAGTTCAACCACTACGTCGTCTACGACGGCATGGGACGCCGCTTCGGCCGCCGGGGCGTGTACGTCAACGACCCCGCCAAGGGCCGGCGGTTCGTCCCCATGGAGGAGTTCGACACCGCCTACACCGGCATCGCGCTCGTCTTCGAGCCCGGCCCGGGCTTCCGCCGCAGCGGCCGCAGACAAGGAGCGCTCGGCGCCGTGCCGGCCCGGCTGCGCGGCACGTCGGGCACGATGCTCGCCGCCGTACTGGCCAGCCTCCTGCTGGTGGCCGTCGGTGCGACCGTCCCCGCGCTGAGCCGTACGTACATCGACGCGTTCCTCATCGGCGGGCAGACGTCCCTGCTGGGCGTGCTCTTCCCGTCGATGGCGGCGGCCCTGCTGCTCACCGCGGTCCTCACCGCGCTCCAGCAGGCCAACCTGCTGCGCGGCCGGATCATCTCCTCGACGCTCGGCAGCGCCCGCTTCCTGCGGCACCTGCTCCGGCTCCCGGTCTCCTTCTTCGCCCAGCGCAACCCGGCCGACCTGGTCCAACGCCTGCAGTCCAACGACGCCGTCGCCGAAACCCTCGCCCGCGACCTGGCCGCCGCGGCCGTGGACGCCGTGGTGGTCCTCCTCTACGCGGTCCTGCTGTGGACGTACGACCCGCAGCTCACCGCCGTCGGGGTGCTCATCGCCCTGCTGAACGTCCTGGCCGTGCGGATCGTGATGCGGGTGCGGGCCACCGGCACGCAGAAGCTGCGCGCCGAGAGCGCCAGACTCACCAACACCTCGTACAGCGGCCTCCAGCTGATCGAGACGATGAAGGCCACCGGCGGGGAGAACGCCTTCTTCCGCCGCTGGGCCGGCCGGCACGCGGTCACCCTCGACGTACAGCAGCGCCTCGGCGTCCCCAGCACCTGGCTGGCCGTCGTCGCGCCGACCCTCGCCGCGCTCAACAGCGCGCTGATCCTGATGATCGGCGGCCTGCGGGCGGTGGAGGGGCACCTCTCCGTCGGCCTGCTCGTCGCCTTCCAGGCCCTCGTGACCAGCTTCACCGCGCCGATCACCCGCCTGGGCGGTGTCGCCGGGCGGATCCAGGACTTCGCCGCCGACGTCGCCCGGCTGCGGGACGTCGAGAACTTCCCCGTCGACCCGGTCTACCTGCGCGACGCGCGGCACGCCCGCGGCGGGGCTCCCGCGGGCACCCGCCGCCTCAAGGGGCACGTCGAACTCGACGGCATCACCTTCGGCTACAGCCCGCTCGACGCACCGCTGCTCAAGAACGTCTCGCTCGCGGTCGGCCCCGGCCGGCAGGTCGCACTCGTCGGCGGCTCCGGCAGCGGCAAGTCCACCGTCTCCCGGCTGCTGTCCGGCCTCTACACCCCCTGGGAGGGGGCGATCCGCATCGACGGGATGCGGCTGGAGGACATCCCGCGCGGTGCGCTCGCCGCGTCCGTCTCCTTCGTGGACCAGGACGTCTTCCTCTTCGAGGGCACCGTCCGCGACAACGTCGCGCTGTGGGACCCCTCCATCCCGGACGAGGCCGTCGTCACGGCCCTCCAGGACGCCGCCGTGTACGACGTGGTCGCGCGCCGCGCCGGCGGCATCCACAGCCGCGTCGAGCAGGACGGCCGCAACTTCTCGGGCGGCCAGCGCCAGCGCCTGGAGATCGCCCGCGCCCTGGTCCGCCGCCCCAGCGTGATGATCCTGGACGAGGTCACCAGCGCCCTGGACGCGGCGACCGAGCAGACCGTCATCGACAACCTGCGGCGCCGCGGCTGCGCCTGCGTGGTGATCGCCCACCGGCTGAGCACCGTGCGCGACAGCGACGAGATCGTCGTACTCGACCGCGGCACGGTCGTGGAGCGCGGACGGCACGAGCAGCTGATCGCCGCGCGGGGCGCGTACGCCGAACTGGTCAAGGAGCACTGAGGTGGCAACCCCCCACCAGACCCATCAGACCCACCAGACCCACGGTCACCACGGCGACCACCCGGGCCGGTTCGCGCCCGATCCCGTCGTCGCGGCCCTGGGCGCCCTCGGCACGGCCGTCGACTGCACGGGCCTGCGCAGCCTCTCCCTGGAGGGGCCGCTGGTCCTGTGGCTCGTCGTCCGGGGCGAACTGGACCTGTTCGCCGTCGACGCCGCGCAGGCCGGCCACTGGCACTTCCTCGGGAGGCTGGAGCCGGGCACCCTGCTCCTGGGCCCGGCCGACGGCCCCGCGCACACGCTGACCGGACGCCCGCTCCAGGGCTGCGTCCTGCGCCGCATCGACCTGCACGAGCTGCACCGCCCCGCGTACGGAGCCCCGGGCGCCGGCGCCGACGGATCCTGGGGCCGGCACGCCGAGCCGTGGCACGACGGATTCCCCCACGGGGCGCCCAGCCCGCTGGAGGACGCCTTCGCCCGCGGCGTCGGCCGCGGTCTGCGCGTGCTGTACCAGGCGCCCTCGGGGGGCCCGGCCGGCGCGGGCGCCGACGGGGCCGACGAGGACATCCCGTGGATGCAGATCCCGCCGGGCAGCGTGCAGTACGGCGCCGTGTACGAACCGTACGACGCCACGGGCACACCGGTCGCCACCGCCGGCACGCTCCTGGTCGACGAGGCCGTGTGGCAGGCGATGGTGGACCAGCAGTACCGGCTGCTGTCCGCCCTCGACCGCTGGATCGAGCAGGACGAGCGCGCCCACGAGGACCGCACGGCGGCCGGCATCGAGGCCGGCGAGGCGGCCCGCACCCAGGCGGACCGCACCCTGCTCGCCTCCATCGGCCGCTCGCGCGGCGGCTCGGGCCGCGCCGCGGGCGACGACGCGACCTTCGCCGTGTGCCGCCTGGTCGCCGCCGAAGCGGGGATCTCCCTGACCGAGCCGACGGGCCCCGGCGAGAACTCCGGGCGGACCGACCCCGTCGAACGCATCGCCCTCGCCTCCCGGATCCGCACCCGCCCCGTCCGGCTCGGCGGGCACTGGTGGCGGGAGTACAGCGGCCCCCTGGTGGGCCGGCGCGCGGCCGACGGCGCACCGGTCGCGCTGCTGTGGCGGCGCGGCCGGTACGAGGCCGTCGACCCCGGACCCGCCCCCGGCGCACGCGAACGGAGCCGGCGCAGCCGGCGCGTCCACCGGGGCAACGCGGCCGGCTTCGCACCGCACGCCGTCATGTTCTACCGCCCGCTGCCCGACCGGAAGCCGGGCCTGCTGCGGCTGGTCCGCTTCAGTGTGCGCGGCAGCGGCCGGGACCTGCGCAGCCTCGTCGTGGGCGGGCTGGGCGCGGTCGGCCTGGGTGCGTTCGTCCCCGTGGCCACCGGCCGGGTGCTCGGCACGTACGTACCGCACGCCGAGGACAGCCTGATCGTGCAGACCGCCCTGGCGCTGATCGCGACCAGCGTGGTCTCGGCCGCGTTCATGCTGCTCCAGAACACTTCCGTCCTGCGGCTGGAGGGCCGCATCGAGGCCACCCTCCAGCCCGCCGTGTGGGACCGGCTGCTGCGGCTGCCCGTGAGCTTCTTCGCCGGCCGCTCCACCGGCGAACTGGCCGGCGCGGCCATGGGCATCAGCTCCATCCGCCGTGCCCTGTCCGGCATCGTCCCGGTGTCCCTCCAGGCGGGCACCGTCGGCACGGTCAACCTCGTGCTGCTGCTCGTCTACAGCGTGCCGCTGGCACTGGCGGCGCTCGCCATGCTGCTCGCCATCGCCGTCGTGTTCCTGGGCCTGGGGCTGTGGCAGCTGCGCTACCAGCGGCAGCTGATCCGGATCGGCAACAAGCTCGACAACCAGGCGTTCCAGACCCTGCGCGGACTGCCCAAACTGCGGGTGGCCGCGGCCGAGAGCTTCGCGTACGCCGCCTGGGCGCGGGAGTTCGCCCGTACCCGCGAGCTGCACCAGCGCATCGGGCGGATCAAGAACGTGGTCACCGTGCTCAACGCGGTCTACCTGCCGCTGTGCACGCTCGTGATGTTCATGCTGCTGGCCGGACCGGCGCGGGGCAGCATGTCCGCCGGTGAGTTCCTCACGTTCAGCACGGCCGTGACGATGATGCTGTCCTCGGCGACCCAGCTGACCGGCGCCCTCCTCTCGGCCGCCGCCGTGCAGCCGATGTTCGAGCAGGTCAAACCGCTCCTGGAGGCGACCCCCGAGGTGCGCGCCGGCGGCATCCGGCCGGGGGAGCTCAGCGGGGCCGTCGAGGTGCAGAACCTCTCGTACCGGTACGCCGACGACGGCCCGCTCGTCCTGGACGACGTGTCGCTGCGGGTGCGGCCGGGCGAGTTCGTCGCGGTCGTCGGGGCCAGCGGCTGCGGCAAGTCGACCCTGCTGCGCATGCTCATCGGGTTCGACCGCCCGGCCTCCGGCAGCGTCCTGTACGACGGCCAGGACCTGGCCGCCCTCGACCAGGCGGCCGTGCGCCGCCAGTGCGGGGTCGTCCTCCAGAACGCGCAGCCGTTCTCCGGGTCGATCTACGACTGCATCCGCGGCTCCGGCACGTACTCCCTCGAAGAGGCGGCGGAGGCGGCCGCCCTGGCGGGCCTCGCCGAGGACATCAAGGCCATGCCGATGGGGATGCACACCGTGCTGTCCGACGGAGGCGGGACCGTCTCGGGCGGCCAGCGCCAGCGGCTGATGATCGCCCAGGCCCTCATCGGCAGGCCGCGCGTCCTGTTCCTCGACGAGGCCACCAGCGCACTGGACAACGAAGCCCAGCGCGTGGTCATCGAGTCCACCCGGGCCCTGCGCGCCACCCGCATCGTGATCGCCCACCGGCTGTCCACGGTCCTGGACGCCGACCGGGTGATCGTGATGGCCGACGGACGGATCGCCCAGCAGGGGACGCCCGCCGAGCTGCTCGCCGACACGGCGGGCCCGTTCCACGAACTGGTCCGCCGCCAGGTGGGCTCCTAGGCGGAGCAGGCGGCGGCGGGCTCGGGGGCCGCGGCCGGACTCGTGGCCGGAGTCGTGGCCGGACTCGCGGCCGGAGTCGCGGCCGGGGCGGCGGGCTGCTGCGGGAGGGCGAACACGCGGAGGAAGAGCTGTGAGAGCGGCCCGATGGCCAGTGCGTACGCCACCGTGCCGACGCCGGCCGTGCCGCCCAGCAGGACGCCGGCCACCAGGACCGTCAGCTCCATGCCGGTGCGCACCAGGCGCAGCGACCGCCCGGTCCGCCGGTGCAGGCCGGTCATGAGGCCGTCGCGCGGCCCCGCACCGAAGCATGCGGCGATGTAGAGACCGGTGGCCACGCCGTTGAGGACGATGCCCGCGCCCAGCAGGGCGGCCTGCGCGAGCGCGCCGTGCACGTCCGGCAGCACCGCGAGGGTGGCGTCCATGGTCAGGCCCACGGCGAGGACGTTGGAGAGCGTGCCCAGCCCGGGCCGCTGCCGCAGCGGTATCCACAGCAGCAGGACCAGCGCCCCGACCGCCACCGACACCGTGCCGATGCTCCACCCCGTGCGCTCGGCGATCCCCTGGTGGAAGACGTCCCACGGGTCCAGGCCCAGGCCCGCGCGGACGAGGAACGCCGAGCTCGCTCCGTACAGCGCGAGGCCGGCGTAGAGCTGGAGCAGCCGACGGGACAGACGCCGCGTGGGGCGGGCGGGGGCGAGGAACACCGGTGGATCCTTCCGGGGAGCCAAAAACCGACAGATCCCACGGTCTGGCATCCCCCAGATGACCCAACAGGGCCAATCGAAGCCAAGTGGCCTTATTTCCATGGATCAGGTTCCGGTTCGTCGGCCCACCTGTCCCCTTCGTGAGAACAGGCACATTTTCGTCCTATTTAGTCCGAATTGGTGAATGCTGGTTTCCGGTCCAGACCGACGTACCAGCGCCACCGGCACCGGGAGAGACGAGAGACATGCGACGCGTACACCGCCCGACGATCAACCGGCGGACGGCCCTGCCCCTGGTCGGCGGAGCCGCCGTCCTGGGCTTCGGAGGCCTCTACCTCACCGGTCTGGCCGTGGCGGGCAACGCCATCGCCGACGGCACCCACGTACGCGGTGTCGACCTCGGCGGCATGAGCCGGCCGGAGGCCCGGTCGGCCCTCGACCACGCGCTCGGCCCCGCCGCCGCCACCCCGGTCGCCCTGCGCATCGGCGACCGCACCGAGCACGCGACCCCCGCCGCCTTCGGCCTGTCCCTGGACACCGCCGCCACCGTCGACCGTGCCGCGCAGACCGGATCGGACCCCTTCAGCGTGATCGGGCGCCTGCTCACCCCGGCCGAGAAGCGGGAGGTCGAGCCGGTGATCCGGACCGACGGCCCCACGGACAAGGCCGAGATCGACCGGATCACCGCCGCCGGCCGCGAGGCCCGCGACGGCGCCATCACCTTCGAGGACGGCACGGCCCGGGCCACCGCCCCCGTCACCGGCGTCGCCGTACGCGCCGGCCAGGCGGCCGACACCGTACGCGCCGTCTACCTGCGCCCCCAGGGCGGTCCGGTCTCGCTCCCCGTGGACCGGAAGGCGCCCGCCGTCGGCCAGGCGGAGACCGCCCGGGCCCTGAAGGAGTTCGCCGAGCCCGCGATGTCCGGCCCGATCACCCTCACCGTCGCCGGAAAGCCCGTCACCCTCACCCCCGCGGTGCTCGGCAAGTACCTGACGGCCCAGCCCGACGCCCAGGGCCGGCTGGTCCCGCGGCTGGACTCCAAGGGGCTGCTGGCCGACCCCGCGGTCGCCCGGCAGGTGGCCGCGGCCACCAGTCCGTCCCGCGGCGCGACCTTCCGCGTCGACTCCGCGGGCCGGGCGGTCGTCGCCGAGGACGGGCGCTCGGGGGTGCAGGTCACCGAGAAGGCGTTCGCCGACGCGGTCGTCCCCCTGCTGACGCGTACCGGCGCCGCCCGTACCGGCGAGGTCGCCGTCCGGGCGGTCCACCCGCGCCTGACCGCCGCGAACGCCGAGCGCCTCGGCATCAAGGAGCAGGTCTCCTCCTTCACGGTCAAGTTCCCGGCCGCGCCGTACCGCACCACGAACATCGGGCGGGCCGTGGAGCTGATCAACGGCTCCGTCGTCATGCCCGGCGAGACGTGGAGCTTCAACAAGACGGTCGGCGAGCGGACCAAGGAGAACGGCTTCGTCGACGGCATCATGATCAACGACGGCCAGTTCGTGAAGTCCCCCGGCGGCGGCGTGTCGGCCGTCGCGACGACCATGTACAACGCGATGTTCTTCGCGGGCGTCCAGCCGCTGGAGCACGGCGCCCACTCCTTCTACATCGAGCGCTACCCCGAGGGCCGCGAGGCCACCGTCGCCTGGGGCACCCTCGACCTGCGCTGGAAGAACGACTCCGGCCACGCGATCTACGTCAAGGCCGATTCCACCGACACCTCGGTGACCATCAGCCTGCTCGGCACGAAGAAGTACGACGAGATACGCGCGACCCAGGGCCCGCGGGAGAACATCACCCCGCCGGGCAAGCGCACGGGCTCCGGCCCCACCTGCGAGGTGCAGACCCCGCTGGAGGGCTTCGACGTCAACGTCGGCCGGGTCTTCGTCCAGGGCGGCAAGGAGGTCAAGCGCGAGACCTACCGCACGCACTACACCCCGCGCGACGAGGTCACCTGCGACGCGCAGGCCTCGCCGACCCCGGCCGCCCCGGCACCTTCGACCGCTCCGGCGCCCTCGGCCGCCCCGGCCACGCCGAAGGCGGGCCGCGCCTGACGTCAGCCGCCGGCGGGGCCCGGGCCGGCCGGCCCGGGC
>NZ_JBHYVA010000053.1:13379-22294 GCF_042750055.1 Streptomyces sp. NPDC059456 | reverse complement strand
CCGCCCGCGGCCCCGGCCCTCACCCGGGCGGGGGGCTCGGGGGGGGAGCCCGGGTCCCCGCAGCCCGCAGCCGCACCCCGGAAGCCCATCCGCCCCCGCACCCCCTCCCCCACACCCCTGGAGGGGAACGGCCCCCTCGTCGTCCTGGACGGCACCGACAAGGCCCACGCCGCCTCCGGCCTCCTCCTCCCCCTCCCGGCCAAGGCCCGCACCGACCTCCCCGCCCTCATCGCGTGGGCCCTCGGCCCCGACGCCGATCTCCGCTCCCCCCGGCTCCACCGCAACGGCAAGGACGGCGACCCCCTCCTCGTCCTCACCCCCGCCGCCGCCGAGGCCCTCGGTCTGCCCCCCACCCTGGAGGACCGCCGCACGCTCCGCCTCCCCGACAACCACCCCACCCTCAAGCTGCTGTCCAAGAGCAAGTGGCAGCTCACCCGCCGCGGTTTCGGCCCCTGGCCCCGCATCTACCGCCCGGCCTCCCCCACCACCGGCCGCCAGTGCGTCCAGCTCGCGATCCTCCCCTGGGGCGCCCTCGACGCCCGCGCCTGGGGCGAGCACACCGCCGACCTCCCCGCCCCGGAGCTCGCCGCGCTGCTCACCACGTACGCCTCCCGCGTCCTCACCCCGCGCGGCTCCACCGCCGTGTCCGGCCTGGAGCTCATGACGGCCCTGCGCCCGCCCACCCGCGCGGCCCGAAACCCCGACACCCAGGTCTGGGAGTCCGCGCCCGTCCCCGGCTCGCTCCTGCGCCCCGTCGACCCGGCCCCTCCGGAGGCCCCCGACGAGCACCCGGTCGTCGCCGCCCTGTACCCCCGTTCCCACCAGCGCACCCCGGACCAGGTCCTCGACGAAGAGGCGTACGACTGGATCCGTGACCCCCAGCTCCTCACCGACGCCGAGTGCACCCGCACCCACGCCGTCGGCATCGACGTGAACATGGCGTTCGCCGCGGCGGCCAACCGTCTCCCCGTCGGTCTCGGCCCCGCCGTCCACACCGCGAGCCCGCGCTTCGACCCGAAGACACCGGGCTGCTGGCTGGCGGACCTCTCCGGCCTCGCCCTCGATCCGCGCCTCCCCAGCCCGTTCACCCCCACGGGCCGGCCGCCGACCGGCCCCGCCTGGTACGCGACCCCGACCCTGGCCTACGCCCAGGAGCTCGGCCACCCCGTCCACCCCACCGAGGCCTGGCTCCGCCCGGACAACGGCCCGTACCTCGACGCCTGGTACACCCGCCTGCGTGACGCGTACGTGGCCACCATGGCCGATCTCGGCGTCACCTCGGCGCTTTCCGAGCCCGAGTTCCTGGCGGCGATGGCCGAACTCCATGAGCACCCGGATCCCGTGCTGAAGCCGGTCCTCTCCGCCATCAAGTCCACCGTCAAGGGCGGCATCGGCAAGCTCCGTGAACGCCCCCAGGGCGCCGGCTACCGTCCGGGCGAGCCCTGGCCCGCCCTCGAACGCCCCACCTGGCGCCCCGACATCCGCGCCGCCGTCATCTCCACGGCCCGGGTCAACATGCACCGCAAGATGAACAAGCTGGCCACGGCCGCCGGCCAGTACCCCGTCGCCGTCCTCTCCGACTGCGCCGTGTACCTCTGCGACGGCCCGAGCCCCCTCGACTTCCTGCCCCGCACCCCCGAGGGCAAGCCGCTCCCCGGCGGCTTCCGTCTCGGCGTCAGCCCCGGCATGGTCAAGCACGAGGGCACCCAGTCCCTCCTGTGGGCCGTGGAGATGCTCGACCAGGGTCTCAACCCCGCCCGCCACATCAAGGGCCACGACGCGGCAGCCGACGGAGAGTAGCCAGACATGCCCGAGATCGACGACAGCCTGACCCGCGCCGACGAGCAGCACTTCACCCGCGCCATCCCCAAGTCGGCGGGCGCCCGGATGCGGTTCCTCGTCAAGCAGCTGAAGACCACCCGCGCGGTGGCCCGGCTGCTCGGCATCTCCCAGCGCACGGTCGAGCGCTACGTCAGGGACCAGATCAGGCAGCCCAAGCCGGCCCTCGCCGCCCGCCTGGAGTCGGAGGTGCGCCGCCGCTGGCAGCCCCTGGTCCGCAAGCGTGCCCGCGCGAGGGCGGCGCGGACGACCGGCCTGGTCATCGAGACCCGCGCCCGCTTCGGCTTCACCGCCGCGCCCGGCACCACCGACGACGGCCGCATGCGCCGCATCACCCAGCACCTGCCGCCCGAGTACGCGGGACGCCTGTTCGCCGCCCAGGAGGCGGGCGCCGGCGAGGCGCAGCTGCGCGCCATCGCCGCGGAGGGGCTCCAGGAGATCTACTTCAAGGACAACGGTGCGCGCGCCGGCGGCCTGCTGGTCGAGTTCACGGACATCGACTACGTCGACTTCGCGTTCTGACCGCGGCCGGTCCGCACCGTCCGTAGGGACCGCAGGGACTGAAGGGACCGAAATTCGGTATTCCGTTTACCTGCGCCCGTACGCCCGGCCCGTACGGCACCGGCCAGGGACCCAAGGGACCGAAGGGACTGAAAAACCCAAGGGACGGCAAAGCCCCGAGAAGCCGGGGGACTGGGGAACTGGGGGACCGAAAGCCCTCGGCACCCAGGGACCGAGGCACCCAGGGAGCAGGGACTCAGGACTCAGGGACCCAGACCCAGGGACTCAGGGACTCAGGGACTCAGGGACTCAGGGACTCAGGGACTGAAAGAAGAACCCGATCAGGCGACCGTGGGCGTGGACAGACCGCGCTGCGAGCGCTCGGTCTTCCTGCCGACCTGCCGGGGCCCGATGGTCCGGGGGTCGACCGCCTCGCCCGGCGCGCCCTCCCGGTACAGGCCGTGCGGCTCGGCGTCCCGGTCGTGCGGCAGCAGGTAGAAGACGCGCCGCTTCTGGAGTCCGCTGTCCGGGTCCGCCTCGGCGGTGTCGCCGAGCTCGGTGAAGCCGATCATGCGTCCGTCGCGGTGGTAGCGCGGCTTGCCCCGGCGGCGGGGCGTTTTGTCCAGGGCCTGGCGCACGTAGTCGAGCTCTTCGGGGTCCTCCAGCCACACCACTTTGTCCTCGTGGGCGAGATCGCTTGATGACAGTAGCGAGCTCATGGCCTGGGTCCCTCCTCGATCACACGGGCCCTGCCGGGCCCCTGGTCCCTCCACGCCGCGGACGGCGCCGATGCCGGTATACAGCAGGACCCTGCTGGCCGCTGCCGGGTGGTGGGTCTGTTCATCTTCCTTGTCCATCGTAGGCGTGCCCACCCCGGGGCGGCATCACCCATCGTCGGGTCACCTCGTGGTTGCCCTGTTCGCCTCGCGCGGAGTCTGCTCCTCATCGGCCAGGAGAGCCAGTCCCGGGTAGAACTTCTGCCCGTTCGAGCGGAGCATCTCGTTCGGCGAGGCGACACCGACCTCGGCGCGGATGCGTGTCGCGAACGCGCGCGTGGTCGCGGGCCTCAGACCCTCGCCGTCGAGGCACCAGGCACTGTACGCCCGGTAGAGGGCTCCCTGCTCCACCTTGAGGTCGCGGGGGTCGGGCAGGTCCGCGCCCGTGGTGCAGCACTCGACGAGGAACCGCCCGATGTGGTCCTCGGTCGTGGCGTAGGCCTGGGTGGCGCTGCGCACGACGCTCGGTCCGGTCAGCGCGGGCTTGGCCGCGAGATACGCCTTGGCCCCCTGGATCATCCAGTGGAGGATCCCGGCGCCCTCCTCCTGGACGAGCGTCTCCGCCAGGTTGTCGATCTTGCGGTGGTCGGGGACGACCTTCTCGAACGGGATGAGCCGGATCCGGCGCCAGAAGGCGTGGCCGCCGGTGCCCACTTCCGGGCGGTGGTTGCCTAGCAGCCAGAGCTTGTGGGTGGGCTCGAAGCTGAAGAAGTCCTGCCGCATCCGGCGCGCCTTGAGCCGGTCGCCGCCGGTCAGCAGCTTGACCCGGGCCTCGTCGAACTTGTCGTGGGGCTTGAGCTCGCTGCAGACGAACAGGCGCCGGCCGTGGAGTTCGGTGAGCTCGGTGGAGTGCTCGTTGAACTTGCCGCGCTCCATGAGGAACCCGGGCGGTGCCACGTCCGCGTAGTCGCCGAGGATCTTGATGACGACGTCGAGGAGGGCGGACTTGCCGTTCGCGCCGACGCCGTAGAGGAAGGGCAGGACCTGGCCGCCGACGTCGCCGGTGATGGAGTAGCCGAGCAGGAGATGAAGAAAGTTGATCATCTCCCGGCCCTTCTCGTCGTCCCCGAACGTCTCGTCGAGGAAGCGGTGGAAGCGGGGGGTCGGCATCGCCTCGGGCGCCAGGTGGGTGGCCCGCGAGTGCAGGTCACGGGTGGGGTCCGGCTTGTGCAGGTCACCCGTGCGCAGGTCCACAACACCGGCCGGGGTGCACAGGGCGTACTTGTCACCGTCGAGGGTGTCGGGGTCCAGGGCCAGTTCGGGGGAGGCCTTGGCCTGGGTGAGCATGGCCTTGACGCCCGAGGTGGACATCGCGCGCCTGCGGTGCTGGGCCAGCTCCCGGTCCGAGAAGACGCCGCGCGGGTCGTGGACGGGAAGTTCCTCCGCCATGTCGCCCGCGGCCCAGATGGCGGCCTTCTCGCCGCCGGTGCGCTTCCAGCGGTACTCGTCCCAGACGTACCAGCCCAGTCCCTCGACGTGCCGGAACCGGTCGTGGTGGAGGTGGGCGAACAGTTTGGCGTTGCCGCGGTCGCTGAGGTTGTGCAGGAGCCCGGTCTGGATGAAGTCGGAGGCGTCCCCGGCGGCGGGGGGGACCGGGGCGGCGTTCTGCTGCGCGGGCAGCCGGCGCCGGCCGCGCGCCGCCGCTGCGGCGAACGCGGCGGACGCCGTGGACGCGGGCGCCGGTGCCGTGGACAGCGCGGAGCCGGCGGCGGCCTCGCCGGACATGCCCGGCTCCGCCGTCGGCTCGGTGGCGAACGCGGCGAGCTGTTCCGCCGCCGCCTGGGCGTTGAACCCCGTGCTCCTGGCGCTGCTCATGTGCGTTCCTTGGGGTGGATCGGTCGATCGCTTCCGGCGCGCAGCCCCGTGTCGACGATGAGGACGTTGCGGCGCGGCTGGTGGGGCCGGGCCCGGTCCGCCGCTTCGAGCAGGAGCAGGCGGCCCTCCGCCGCGTCGAGGTGGCCGCCCGCGACGAGACCCCCCGCGGTGAACGCCGCGCGGTTGAGCTTCTCGCTGAAGGCCGTTCCGGACGAGCTCGTCCCACAGGAGCCGACTTCCGCCAGAAGGCCTCCCAGCAGCCGTCTGCCGGCCTCCCGGCCACCGCCGGGCGCAGAGGGCCGCGACCCGGATCCGGGAGCCGCAGAACGCACGGGGGAGGGCGCGGGGGAGTGGTCCTCCACCACGTGCCCGGTACGGACGAGTTCGGCGGCGAGCCACGACGGCAGGGCCCCGGGCAGCCGGGCCCCGGGCAGGGCCTCGTAGACGCCGGCCGCGGTACGCGTCGTCGGCGCGACGATGTAGCCGCCTTCGGCCCGTACGTCGACCTGCCAGGCGAGCGCGACGCGGGAGCTCGACCCGCTGGAACACCGCAGCCGCGGACCTCCCTCGGGCGCCCGGTACCAGATGTGCATCCCTCCGGAGGGCGTACGGACCCTCAGGGTCCCTGTGTCCTCGCAGGGGTCGGGGCGGCCCCGGTGGGCGGCCAGCAGGGCGAGGGTGTCGAAACCGCTCTCCAGACCGGTCAGGTCGACGCGGTCGTCGATGGGGATGCCGGGCAGCAGACGGTTCCTGTCGGGCACCGTGGCGGCATGGGCGTCGACGTCGATGACGACCAGCCCCGCGGCACCGCAGGCCACGCCGATCCCGAACTCGGGCTCCCTGCGCCACCATTCGCGCAGCGTGTCCAGGTCGGTGGTGGCCGCGTGGAACCCGTGGCACCAACGGCCTTCCGCATGGCAGGGGCACGCCGCGGGGGAGTGCCGACGGCCCGTGCACTCCCGGCAGTTCGCGGCAGGCGTCTTGGTCCCCGGGGCCAGGGGGTGCACCGGATGTCCGCGCGCCGCCAGCCAGGCCGCCACCTCCAGCGCCGTCCCGCCGGTCGCGCCTCGGCGCGGGTTCTCGGGATGGACCAGCACTGGCTCTTCCTTGACGCGGTGTCGGGGGACGGCTCCTCGGCCCCCGGCCGGTCCCTGACGTGCAGGATGACCTGCGCCTCAGGGACCAGAGGGACTGAAGATTCACTATCGCGGAGATTACCGCAGGGACTGCCGAAGCTCGGGCCGCAGGCACAGGTATATCGAGAGTTCAGTCCCTTCAGTCCCTCAGTCCCTGAAGTTCTACCCTGGTTCGTCCGGAAAAGTTCCGTCTTCGAATCGGCTGTCGGCCCGGGCGTGTCGCGACCGGACCCCCGGCTCCCACCCGACGGCTCCAGTGGCTCTCCAGCGCGGCGCAAGGGCGACGCGAAGACGACGCGAGGGCCGTGGTCCAGGGGGCCCCGCGCACAGGTACTGAAGCACTCGGACCCCGGTTCAGTCCCTCCCTTTTCAGTCCCTGAGCAAAACCGCAGGTCAGAGCCTTGTGTTCCGCCACTCAGGGACTGAAGGGACTGAGAATCACTACTTCCACTCTTTACGTGCGTGCGTGTATGCGCGCAGGCATATAAGAAGCCTGGTATTCCATATGCGGCTCATAACTGCAAAGTTGAGTCCCTCCAGTCCCTGAACCACCGGCCCTAGCCCGCTGACCTGCAGGTTTAGGCAGTGACTGAAGGGACAGGGACCGAAGCGGACCCACCGGCGTTCAGTACCTGTCGGGGGGAGGGGGCACCGCGGGAGGGGGCCGCACACCCAGACTCCGGGAACCCCCGGCCCCAGACCCTCCACCGCGCCCGGACCTCTCCCCGCCTTCACCCACCCGCCACGCCGCACCCGCGGAACGTCGGCCTGAACCGGGGGCCGGCGAAACGCCGCCCGGGCGAACGGCAGGGGGACCCGGGGTACGGCCGCAGCCGGCCGGGGCGGGGGAGGGGGCTTCGCCCCGGCCCCGGCACCCGGCGGAGCCGCTCGCTCAGGGGGCCGCCGGTCCCTCCGGGCCCAGCCGCGGTGCCACCCGTACCCCGAACTCGCGCCGCAGCGCCGACCGCGCCGCCAGGTACCCGGACATCCCGTGCACCCCGGGCCCGGGCGGCGTCGAGGCCGAGCAGAGGTAGACCCCCGCCAGCGGCGTCCGGTACGGGTCGGCCTGCGCCGTCGGCCGGGCCAGGCTCTGCACGAGGGTCATGGCCCCCGCCCCGATGTCCCCGCCCACGTAGTTCGCGTTGTACTCCTCGTACGCGGCGCCCGTCACCGACCGGTGCGCGAGCACCGTGTCCGTGAAACCGGGCGCGTACCGCTCGATCCGCCGCCGGATCAGCTCGTACGGGTCCGCCGTGCTCCCGTGCGGGACGTGCGCGTACGCCCACAGCGGCCGCCTGCCCGGCCGGGCCCGCCCCGGATCGGCCACCGCCGGGTCGACGACCAGGACGAACGGCTCCGCGGTGGCGACCCCCCGCGCGGTCAGCGTCTCCTGCCGGAACACCTCGGCCTGCGTACCCCCCAGGTGCACGGTGAGGGCCCGGCCCGTCTCCGGGTCGGCCCACGGCACGGGCCCGGAGACGAGGAAGTCGACCTTGGCCGCGGCCGGGCCGTAGCGGAACCGTGCCAGCCGCCGCCGGTAGCGGTCCGGCAGCCGGTCGCCCGCGATCCGCAGCAGCCCCTTGGGCGCGACGTCGAGCAGCACGGCCCGCGCGGCCGGCAGCTCGCGCAGGTCCTCGATGCGGCGCCCGGTGTGGAACACCCCGCCGTGCGCGGTGACGTCGGCCGCGAGGGCGTCGGCGATCCGCGCGCTGCCGCCGCGGGCCAGCGGCCAGCCGCTGCCGTGCGCCAGGTGCCCGAGCAGCAGCGCCACCCCGGCTCCGGCGGGCGACGGCAGCCGCCCCACCGCATGCGCGGCCACCCCGGCGAGCAGGGCCCGCGCCGGCTCGCCCGTGAACTGCCGGGCCGCCAGCGGGGTTCCGTGGGCGAGCGCGCGCGGCCCGAGCCGCAGCGCCGCGGGCAGCGCGGAGCGCCACGCGGCGGGCAGGGCGCGCGGCCCGGACAGGATCAGCTCGGTGACGGCGTCGGTGTGCTCCAGCAGCGGCCCCATCAGGGCCCTCCAGCGCGCCCCGTCGGGGCCCAGCCCCGCGCAGGTGCGCTCCAGGTCCCGGTACGCGACGGCGCTGCGCGCGCCGGCCAGGGGATGGGCGTACGAGGCCTCGGCGTGCAGCAGCTCCACCCCGCGGGCCGCCAGGCCGAACTCCCGGAAGAAGGGGGAGGCCGCCGCCATCGGGTGCACGGCCGCGCAGATGTCGTGCTCGATGTCCGGGTCGAAGAGGGAGCGGGTGCGCAGGCCGCCGCCGATCGTGCCGTGCGCCTCGTACAGTTCGACCTTCACCCCGGCGCGGGCCAGGGTGACGGCGGCGGCGAGCCCGTTGGGCCCGGTCCCGACGACGACGGCGGTGTCCGCACCCGCACCCGCACCCGCGCTCACGCGACCGTCCCGCGCACACCGACGGCGTCAGCGGCATCGGCGGCCTCGGCGGTGTCCGCCGCGTCCCGCCGCTCCCCCTGTTGCTGCTGTTCCTGCCGTTCCGCCAGCCTGCGGTACAGCGGATCGCTCAGCCGGAGCTCCGCGTGCGTACCGGTGGCCCGTACGGTGCCCCCCTCCAGTACGACGATCTTCTCGGCCCGGGTGATGGTCGAGAAGCGGTGCGCGATGGCGACGACCGCGCAGTGCCTGCTGATCGCGGCGATGCTCTCGCGCAGCGCCGCCTCCGCCTCCCCGTCCAGACTCGCCGTGGCCTCGTCCAGCAGCACGATGCGCGGGCGCTGCAACAGGGTGCGGGCGATGGCCAGGCGCTGGGGCGGGGGGCCCCCGCCCCCCCCCCCCCCCGCGCCCCGCGAGGGGGGGGCGGCCGGCGGGGGCCCCCCCCCCCCCCCCCCACAC
>NZ_JBHYVA010000053.1:0-13369 GCF_042750055.1 Streptomyces sp. NPDC059456 | reverse complement strand
CCGGCGCGGGGGCGGGCGCGCGCGCGGCGGCGGGGCGGCGCCGCGCCCCCGCCGCGCGGCGCCCCCCGGGCCTGGCGGGGGCGGGCGCGCCCGCCCCCCCCCCGCGACCACCTCCGTCAGGTGCGCCTGGCGCAGCGCGTCCTCGATGTCCGCGGCCGTGGCGTCGGGGGCGGCGTAGGTGAGGTTCTCCCGTACGGTGCCGCGCAGCAGGGTGTGGTCCTGGTCCACGTAGCCGACCAGGGACCGCAGCCGGGCCAGCGGCAGGGCGGCGGTGTCGGTGCCGCCGATGCGGATCGTGCCGGAGTCCGGTGCGTAGAGCCGCTCGACGAGCTGGAAGAGGGTGGTCTTGCCCGCGCCGGAGGGGCCGACGACGGCGGTGAGGCCGCGTTCGGGGACGGTGAACGACACCCGGTCGAGGACGGGATCCGCACGGTCGCCGTCCGGGTAGCGGAAGGACACCTCCTCGAAGCGGATCGCGTGCCCGTCGAGCCCCTCAGGACCTTCAAGCCCCTCGTGCCCCGCCACGGCCCGCTCCGCGCCGTCCGGCCCGCCGCCCCCTTCCTGCTCCTCCTGTTCGAGCCCGCCGAGTTCGCCCAGCCGGTCGACGGAGGCCCGGCCCTGCTGGAACTGGGCGATCGACATGAACAGCATGACCAGCGGCGACACCAGGTAGAACAGGTACATCATGAACGCCGTCAGATCGGCGGCGGCCATCTCCCCGGTGGCCACCCGGGCCATGCCCCAGGCGATGACCGCGGTCAGCGCCACCTGCGTGCCCACGTTCATCGCGGGGGTGAGCAGCGCCGACAGCGCCGACACCCGGATCCCGGACCGGCGCGCCCGCCCCGCCAGGACCGCGATGTGCTCGGTCTCCCGCCCCTCGGCGCGCGAGGCCTTCACGGTGGGCAGGGCGCCCATGACGCGCAACAGGGCGGAACCGAAGACGCTCGTGTCCTCCCGGTTGACGACCGATGCCCTGCGGACCTGCCGGGCCAGCAGCAGGGAGACCGCACTGGCCACGCCCAGGCAGCCGAGCGTGGTGAACAGCAGCGGCGGGTCGAGCCGGGCCATCATCACGATCCCGCCGAGCACCATGAAGGCGCTGGTGACGATCTGGGCGAGGGCCTGGGTCAGGCAGATCCGAGCCAGCGAGGTGTCGGTCACCAGCCGGCTGAACACATCGCCCTGGTCCCACCGGTGGTACGACTGCAGCCGGGAGCGCAGCAGCCGGGAGGCCAGCGTGTGCCGGATGTCGAAGACGACGTTCTCCCCGGCCCGGCCGATGGCGTACGCGTGCCCGGCGGCGAACAGGGCATCGGCCGCGAACAGACCCACGGCCAGCAGCACCGGCCCGGTCAGCGGCCGGTCCGCCGCCACCGACGTGATCATCTCGCCGATCACCAGCGGCTGGGTGAGGGTGGCCGCCGCGCCCAGCAGCCCGAGCACGATGCCGCTCAGCAGCAGGGCGCGGTGGCCGCGGGCGATGTGCCGGATGTTCACGCGGGAGCCCCGGCGCCACCGGTGCCGGCCGGGTCCGCCGCCACCGGCGCCGCCACCGGCTTCACGTACGTGCTGACGAACATGGGTGCCTGCTCGCCGTACGGGGTGCCCAGCCAGTCGGCGCTGCGGCCCTCGGGCACGAGCCCGGCCGCGCGGGCGTAGGCGTCGACCTCGTCGGGGGTGGTCAGGCGGGACAGCTCGGTGCCGACCCGGCTGCTGCCGTCCGACTCGAACCAGACGTGCGCGCAGTGCCACAGGTCGTTCTCGGGCAACAGCGTGGAGTGGGTCTGCAGGCCCGTGCCCGGCTCCGGGTACGGGATGAAGTACGAGGTGCGCGAGCGGCCCTCGTGGGCGGCGAGCACGGCGGGCTTGTTGTGGGTCTCCACGACGAACCGGCCGCCGGGCGCGAGGAGCTCCGCCGCGCGGGCCACGGCCTGCCGCTGGTCCTCGGGCGTGAGCAGCATCGAGAGGGTGGCGCAGACGCAGTAGACGAGCCCGGCCGTGCGCTCGGAGGTGTACGTACGGATGTCCGCGAGCACGGCGTCGACCGCTCCGACCGCTCCGACCGCTCCGACCGCTTCGGGAGCTTCGACACCGGCCTCCGCCTCCCCGGCCGCACGCAGCGCGGCGAGCATCTCCGGCGACGAGTCGAGCCCGGTGACGGGGGCGGCGAGCCGACGTGCGAGCGGCAGCGCGATCCGCCCGGTGCCCACGCCGAACTCGACGGTCCCGGAGGCCGGCTCGGGGTGCAGCTCGGCCAGCCGGGCGGCGGTGACGGCTGCGGACTCGTCCCGCGGGAAGAGCCGGTCGTACCAGCCCTCGAACTGGCGCCCGTACCCGATGTCCTCGACGGCGACGGCGACGGCGACGGCGACAGTGCCGGTGGCGGGCGTGGCGCTGGGATTCACGGTCACCGGCTCGGCCCCTTCCTCTTCAGCTCCACGCCTGCGGCGATGAACAGGGCGACGCCCACGGCGATCGCACTCACGGTGTCGATGACGTCGGTCGCGGTCAGGAACCCGATCACGGCGAGGCCGGCGACCAGGCAGCCGGCGACTGCGGGCTTGTGCATGGTGTTCTCCTTGGGGTCCGTGCGGACGCGCGGGTGCGTCGGCCGGGGCGTCAGGACTTGAGCATCCCGAGGGCGATGGCCCCGGCGATCACCGCGCCGATCGCGATGATGATGTAGGGCGCCATCCTCATGCCCCCACCGTGGCCGGGTCCCGCGCGTGCAGCGGGGTGTAGGGGGAGACGAAGACCATCTCGGGGCTCTGGGTGGTGTCGTAGCCGGTGGCGCGGGCCAGCGCGAACTGGAAGCCGCGGACGTCCCCGGCCGGCGCACCGCCGTCGAGGATCGTGGCGCGCAGGTACTCGGTGAGCGTGCGGTACCCGGCGGTGCGGACGACGACCGGGAACCCCTTGTCGATCACGTGCAGGATCTCGCTGCAGATGTCGAAGACCGCCTTCTCGGGACGCCGCGTCGGGAACCACGCGATCTGCCACGGTTTGCGGCCCTCGATCACGTCCACGCCCTGCCAGGGCGAGGTGGCGCCGTCGGCGCCGAGGGTGCGGTACACGAAGTGGTAGTCGTGCATGGCGGGGGTCGGTGCGAAGAAGCGCCAGTTGGGCAGCATCGAGAAGGTGTCCTTCAGCTGCATCCGGTTGAACGTCGGGTTCGGGTGCTGGATGGCGAGGGTGCTGACGAGCATGGCCGCGCCGGCGATGCGCCATCCCGCGCCCTCGCCCGTGAACAGCCCGGCGGCCGCCCGCCCGAGCGTCGTCGTCGTCATTTCCCGGTCTCCTTCCCGGTGCCGGCGGCGGCAGCGGCGCCGACGGTCACGGTGGCGCCGTCGGCCACGTCGGCGTCCGCGTCCCCCGGCCCCTGCGCGAAGAACTCCGTGATCGCGTCCGCCACCTGGTGCGCGTACCGGCTCACGGTCAGCAGCGTGTCGTGCCCGGCGCCCTCGACGACCACCGTCCGGGTGCGCCCGCCGCGGTGCGCCTCGGCCAGTTCCCGGTGCATCAGCAGCTGGTCGGGGTCGCGGTCGACGGTCTGCTGGGCCGAGACGACCAGCCCGTGCGCGCCGTCGATCGTCGCGAGCTCGCCGCGGTGGGCCCGGAAGTCGGCCTCGACCGCCTCCCATTCGCGCAGCCCCGCCTCCCACATGCGGGCGTCGGCGTACTGGGCGAAGACCTTCTTGCGGTACGCGACGGGCAGCGACTCCAGCCAGTCCGGCCGGGCCATGAGGATGCCGGTCCCCAGCCGCAGGTACCAGGTCATCTGGACGAGCGAGGTGCGCAGCCGCGTCGCGGTCTCGCTCTGCTGCGCGGAGCGGTTCAGCTCGTCGGGGTGCGAGGCGTCGAGGTAGACGACGCCGTGGACGCGGTCGCCCAGCTGCCGGGCCGCGCGCCGCGCGATCTCGCCGCCGAGCGAATGCCCGACCAGGATGACCTGCCGGCCCGGGGCCACGGCCCCGTTCACCAGGTCGACGAGGTCGTCGACGGACCGGCTCAGGGTGTGGCGGCCGGGATCCCGGTGGCGGCTGCCCGCGTATCCGGCCCGGGCGTACGTGAGGACCCCGTGCCCGGTGTCCTGGACCAGGCGCTCGGTGATCCACGCGAAGTGCTCGCTGGTGGAGACCATGCCGGCGGCGAACACCAGCACGGGCCGCCGGTCGTCGCCGGGGGAGAGGACCTCGTACTGGAGCTCGTTGCCGTGCCGCGTGGTCAGCACCCGGGAGGTGTGCCAGCCCTCGGTGGTGCGCATCCGCCGCTGCACGGCGGTGCCCACGGCGATCCCGGCGGCCGCCGTCACCAGCGCGAGCGCGACGGGCAGCGCGCGGTCGTCCCGGCCGGCGACGGCGGGGTGGCTGCGCGGGGCGGAGGTGTAGGCGACCATCGGGTGCATGGCGGTGAAGGCGGTGACGAACCGGCCCAGGCCCATGAAGTAGCCGTTGGCGAGGTGGAAGGCGGCCGCGCTCGCGATGACCGGGCGGGCCAGGCGGCCCCCGCGGGCGTAGGCCAGCGGGAAGAGGCACTCCAGGGCCAGCACCCCGTGGGTCAGGGCCTTGGCGGCCCTCGGGTGCTCCTGCGTCCAGCGGTACATGCCGGGGTGGCCGTAGGTACGGGTGCGCATCACGCCGGAGAGGGCGGAGGCGTCGCGCCACGGCTCGCCGATGAGTTTGACCCAGCCGGAGACCAGGTACGAGAGGTTGGCCTGGAGCGCCACGTACCAGAGCAGCGCGTCCTTGGCCTGCGGGGAGCGGACCAGGCGGGCCGCACCGGTGGCGCTCTGCACCAGGATCGCGACCTGGTCGGAGCCGTCGGTGCCGTAGCGGTGGCGCGGGTAGAGCAGCGCGGAACTGGTGCCGAGGAAGAGGCTTCCGGCGCCGCGCAGGCGGGAGTTGCCGGGCAGCAGCATCCCGGCGGCGACGGCCGCGCGGGTGACGTGCAGGGCGGTGGTGGTGCGGGGGCCGCTGACCGCGTCGAGCAGGCGGCGCACCAGCGGGGTGGACCCGGCCTGCACGTCCTTGACGATGTTCCAGTCGTTGAGGCCGCCCTGCCGGATCTCCTTGCGCTGGGAGAGGTACTCCAGGGACGACGTCAAGGTGGTGACGGCGGCGAGCCGTTCGGACAGGCCGAGCGCACGGTCCCGGCTCACCGGAGCGGGGCCTAAGACGGCGGAGGCGATCTTCTGGGCGAACTTCACGTGGTCTCTTTCGCAGCGGGAGGGGAAGCCGGGGAAGAGCCGGAGGACGGACAGGCCCTAGGCTGGACGGGGGCCCGCCGGGCCAGAATCCCCCTCTGGCCCGGCGGACACCCGTGTGTCATCCGGCGGTCGTCCGGTGTCAGCCGTTGCCGCGTCCGGCCTCGAAGGCGCTGACGACGGCGCAGGAGATGGCGATCCCGCCCATGAAGGCGGCGGGGGTGGCCAGCACCGGGGCGGCGAGCGGGAACACGACGCCTTCCTCGGGGATGTCCATCTCGTTCAGCACGGCGGTGACTTCGTTCATCAGGGCGTCCTTTCGTGGGGATCCGGCGGTACGGGCGCCTGCGGCGCGTACGGCCGGGTGGGATCAGGCGGCCGCAGACGGGCGGCCGGTGACGGGCTGCCGGTGACCGGCCGCCAGGCTGCCGGTGACGGCAGGTCAGCCGATGGCGCGGCCGAGCGCGTACGCGCCGCCGACCACCGTCGCGCCGCCGACGAAGGCGCCGACGGCCTTGGCGCCGCCGATCGCCGCGAGCGCGGCGGCCGGGGTGGCCAGGACGGGCGTCTGGTCGGTGCGGGCCTCGCCGGCCTGGATGGTGCCGAGGTCCAGGTTGTTGACGAAGGTGACGATCTCGGTCATGTCAGCGTCCTCTTTCAGGAGATGAAGCATCAGAAACGCGCAGAAAATGCGCAGATCCGCCTGGCGGAGGCCCCGTTGGCCGGCCCCCGTCGGCATGTGGATCAAATACCGATCCCCGCAGATCCGGCATGACGCAGATCACACTCCATCGCGCAGCGCACGCTCGTGATCACTGACGGACATCACGCCGGGCCGTGACATCTGTCATGCGAACCCATGAGGCCGCTCACTGCACAGGCCCGGGCGCGGAGTGCAAAGATCGGGTCATGAACGTCATCACCGAGCAAAATGTGATCGAGGTCACAGGCCTTTGGCGGCGCTACGGGCCGCCCGGCGACGCCGGGTTCGACGCGGTCCGCGGTGTGGACCTGACGGTGGCGCGCGGCCGGCTCTTCGCCCTGCTCGGCACGAACGGCGCGGGCAAGACCTCCCTCGTCGAACTCCTCGAAGGGCTCGCGAAGCCCGCCAAGGGGACCGTCCGGCTCTTCGGCGGCCTCGACCCGGTCCGCGACCGCGCCCGCATACGCCCCCGTACCGGCGTGATGCTCCAAGAGGGCGGCTTCCCCGGCGACCTGACGGTGCTGGAGACGGTCCGGATGTGGGCCGCCTGCACCACCCGCCCCCGCCCGTACGACGAGGCACTGGCCGTGGTCGGGCTCACCGGGCGCCGGGACGTGACGGTCAAGCACCTCTCCGGCGGCGAGAAGCGCCGGCTCGACCTGGCCCTGGCCACCCTCGGCCGCCCCGAACTGCTGTTCCTGGACGAGCCCACGACCGGGATGGACCCCGAGGGCCGGCACGACGTCTGGCGCATCATCGAGGACCTGCGCGCGGGAGGCACCACGATCGTGCTCACCACGCACTACCTGGAGGAGGCCGAACGGCTCGCCGACCAGCTGGCGATCATGCACGCCGGGCAGATCTCGACCACCGGCACGGTCGCCGAGATCGTCGCCGCCCACCCCTCCACGCTCGGCTTCCGGCTGCCGCCCCGCCTGACCCCGGCCGACCTGCCCGGGCCCGCCGTACTGCGCGCCGAGGCCGACGTCACCCCGGGCGGCCGGATCGAGCTGCGGACCGACGACCTCCAGCACACCACCACCGAGGTCCTCACCTGGGCCCGTGACCGCCAGGTCGCGTTACGGGAACTCGCCGCCAGCTCCGCCTCGTTGGAAGAAGCCTTCCTCCGGATCGCCGGCCAGACCGCGAAGGACCCCGCATGAGCACGTCCACCCCGGCCCTCGCCCACCTCGCGGCGCTGTCGCGCACCGAACTCGCGCTGTTCCTGCGCAGCAAGAGCAACCTGTTCAACGTCCTGGTCATCCCGGCCCTGATCGTCATGGGCACCACGACGATCATGAAGCAGTTCGACCTCGAGGGCGCCGGGCTCGCCATGGGCCAGGTCATGATCTCCACCTCGGCCGGCGTCGTCCTCGTCATGGCCCTGTACGCACCCCTCATCGGCACCTACGTCCTGCGCCGCGAGGAACACGTCCTCAAGCGGCTGCGCACCGGCGAAGTGGGCGACGTCGTCATCCTCGCCGCGCCCGCCGTGCCCATGGCCCTGGCCGCGCTCGTCCAGTTCGCCCTGATCGCGGGAGCCGTCGCGGCCATCGCCGGTCTCGGCCTGCCGGCCGCCCCGCACCTGGTGGTCCTCGGCATCGTGCTCGGCACCGTACTCACCGCCGCCGTCGCCGCGCTCAGCACCGCCGCCGCCCGCACCGCGGAGAGCGCCCAGGGCATCAGCACCATCGGCTTCCTGCTGCTCCTGCTCACCTCGGGCACCCTCGTACCGCTGGAGACGCTCCCCGCCGCCTTCGGCGACGTCCTGCGGTTCTTCCCGCTCACCCCCGTCATCGAACTGGTCCGCTCCGGCTGGACCGGCCGGGACGCCGGCCCCGCCGACACCCTGGTCTCCGTCGCCGTCCTGCTGGCCTGGACGCTGCTGTGCACCTGGACCGCCCGCCGGCGCTTCCGCTGGGAGCCGCGCACGTGACCCCGGCCGCGGACCCCTGCGCGGACCCGGCCGCGGACCCGGACGCGCCCGCCTCGGCGCGCTACCAGACCGACGTACGCCGGGCGACGACGTACACCCGCTGGATGCTCTGCCTGATGCCGTGGCTGCTGCTGGCCTCGCTGCTGTGGCCGCTGCTCGCGCACCTGGACACGGCGGACCGGGCGCGCCTGCCCGACGGGATCGGCTGGACGGTCGCCGCGGTCACCGCGCTGCAAGGCCTCGGTGCGACCACGGCGATCGCGTACAGCATCGGCCGGGCGAAACGCTCGGCCGTCCTGATCGCCGCCATGGCCGCGCTGACCGTCCTCGAACTGTCCCTGCTGCCCTGGGCCCACGACACCGGCCTGATCGACCACTCCCGCGGCCTGATCCTGGCCTCCATCACGGTGGCCCTCCCGCCGGCCTTCGCGCTGTCCCCGGTGCTGCCGCAGCTCCCGTACCTGGCCGTGGCGCTCGTCCAGTCCCTCGCGGCGGGCGCCCTCGCACTGACCGCCGACCGCGCCGCGGCCCCCGCCGTACTCGCCTTCACGGTCACGACCTGGGTGGTCATCGGCACGCTGATGCGCTCCTCCGTCTGGTTCCTCGCCGTCCTGTGGCAGCTCAACGCGGCCCGCGAGGCCCAGACCCGGCTGGTGGTCGCGGAAGAACGGCTTCGCTTCGCCCGCGACCTGCACGACGTCATCGGCCGCAACCTCTCGGTGATCGCCCTCAAGGCCGAACTCGCCGAACGGCTCGCCCAGAACCCGCGGGCACGGTCGGAGATGGCCCAGGTCCAGAGCCTCACCCGCGGCCTCCACCACGAGATCCGCGAGGTCGTCAACGGCTACCGCTCCACCGACCTCGCCACCGAACTCCAGGGCGCCCGCGCCATCCTGGAAGCCGCGGGCGTCGCCTGCCGCATCCGCCGCAGCACCGGATCCGCCCTCACCCAGGAAGCCCAGACGGCACTCGGCTGGGTCGTCCGCGAAGGCGTGACCAACGTACTGCGCCACTCCCAGGCCGGTACGTGCACCATCGAGCTCTCCGACACCGGCGACGGCCGCACCCGCCTGGACCTCGTCAACGACGGGACCGGCCAGCAGGCCGGACCGGCCGCCGGCAACGGCCTCGCCGGCCTCGTCGAACGCCTCGCCCCCCTCGGCGGGACGCTGCGCCACGGCCCCTCGGCCGCCCACACCTACCGACTCACCGTGCACCTGCCGACAGGGAGCAGCCGATGATCCGCGTCCTCCTGGCCGACGACGAACACCTCATCCGCGGCGCGTTCGCCGCCCTGCTCTCGCTGGAGGAGGACCTCGACATCGTGGCCGAGGCGGCCACCGGCCCCGCCGCGGTCGACATGGCCCTGCGGCACCGGCCCGACGTCGCCGTACTCGACCTCCAGATGCCCGGCAAGGACGGCGTGGCCGTGGTCGAGGAACTCACCCGGGCCCTCCCCTCCTGCAAGACCATGATCGTCACGAGTCACGGCCTGCCCGGCCAGCTCAAACGCGCCCTCACCCACGGCGTCAAGGGCTTCGTCCTCAAGACGGTCTCCGCCCACGAACTGGCCACTATCATCCGCAGCGTCCACTCCGGCAACCGCTACATCGACCCGGTCCTCGCCGCGGACGCCATCAGCGCGGGCGCCTCCCCGCTCAGCGCCCGCGAGGCCGACATCCTCTCCCTGTCCACCGACGGCGCCCCCATCGAGGAGGTGGCCGAACGCGCGGCCCTGGCCCCGGGAACCGTCCGCAACTACCTGTCCTCGGTCACCACCAAACTGGGGGCCGAGAACCGCCACGCGGCAGCCCACCTGGCCCGCCAACGCGGCTGGATCAACTAGTGCGACGGGTGCGGCGAAACTTTTTCCCGACCCCTGTCACACCCTTCGCCCCCGATCCGTCAGTGCTGTGAAGGCGAGCGCAGACGACGCGAAGGAGTCCGTCATGACGAACACCCCGATCTCCCGGATGCAGAACCCGGCCGAGTTCGTGCCCGAGATGGCCGACATCAGTGCGGCCCTCTTCAAGGCCACCGGCAACCGCTCGGTCCCGCGCACCACGATGAGCCTCGTCCACCTGCGCGCTGGGCAGATCGTCGGCAACACCTACCTGACGATCCTGAACACCGCGTTCCTGCGCAAGGCCGGGGAGACCGAGGAGCGCATCACCGCCGTCTCCTCGTGGCACGACGCCCCGTACTTCGACGACGCCGAGCGCGCCGCCCTCGCACTGGTCGAGGCCACCCTCCGGCCGGCCCCGGCCGGCCGGGAGCGGGTCACCGACGAGCTGTACGCGGAGGTGGCCCGGCACTACGACCAGAAGGCGCTGGCGACCCTCACCATCGCGATCGGCCAGATCAGCTTCTTCATCGCCCTGGCGGTCATCGGCAAGCCCGCCCCGGTCACCTCGCTCGCGGCCGAGCAGTGGGACTGACGGGCCCGCAGACCGTCCCGGGCGGCCTCACGACGCCGTGACGAAGAGGAGGGCGGCGCTGAGGACGACCGTGACCGCCGTGGCGAAGTGGATGCCGAAGGCGGCCGCCTTGGTGCCGCCGTGCCGGAGTACGACCCAGGTGTCGCCGAACGGGGTGACGGAGACCGCGAGCATGTACCAGGCCAGCGCTTCGGCGTCGGCGAACACCAGCAGGGCCAGGCCGATCAGGCCGGAGGTGAAGTCGCGCAGGCCCTTGACGGTCAGGTACGCGGGATCGCCGTCCTGGCGGGCGGGGACTCCGTAGCCGGCGGCCGCGGCCTGCGGGGAGAGGAGGAACCGGGCGCCGATCACGAGCACGAGGACGATGAGGACGGCGGCCAGGCCATAGGCGAGGGAAGCGAGCACGGCAGGTCTCCTTCAAGGATTTCTAGCACTGCTAGGAACAGAAACAACGCTAGCAGTGCGCTGCGAGAATTTCTAGCGCTGCTAGAATCTCTGCCATGACCATCCAGACGCGCCGCGAGCGCGAACGAGCGGAACGGGAACGGCTCATCGTCACGGCGGCGCGGGAGCTCGCCGAGTCGGAGGGCTGGGAAGCGGTGACGACCAGGCGGCTCGCCGAACGGGTCGAGTACAGCCAGCCCGTCCTCTACAGCCACTTCAAGGGCAAGGGCGCGATCATGGCCGCGGTCGCGGTGGAGGGATTCGCCGAACTGGCCGCCGACCTGCGGGCGGCACGCACCGCGGCGCCCGACCCGCGCACCGCGCTGGCCCGGGTCAGCGCCGCGTACGCGGCCTACGCCGAGCGGCGGCCCGCGGTGTACGACGCCATGTTCAGCCACGCCGTCGATCTGCCGTTCGCCACACCGGACGCGCCCGCTTCCCTGCACGCCGCGTTCGGGGAACTGGCCGAGACGGTCGGCCCCCACGCGGGGGAGGACCACCCGGGCGTACTGACGGAGACCTACTGGGCCGCCCTCCACGGCCTGGCCACCCTCATGCGCGGGGGCCGGCTGCCCCGCGCGGCACACGAGGAACGCCTCGCCCTGCTCGTCCGCCACTTCTCCGGCGCCTGATCCGGCCGACGCGCCCGGGGCCCGCCCCGTCGGCACCGACCACCGCGACGGGCTCCGCACGCACCTCGGGCGCGTCGTCCCCGCCGAACGCGAAACGCCCACGAGTCGCCTTACCGGTCGGGCGGTCGGGCGGGCGGTGGGACGGGCGGGCGGTCGAGGCACGTCATGGCCCATCTCCCCCTACGGCGGTGCCCTCAAGGCGGACGAGCGGCCGGATGAGGGTGCCGTCGCTGACGTCGTCATGGTTGTGACGCCCGCGGCGGACCCGCGTGAGATACCCGTCGCTCCCCGGATCGGATCGCGCAGCAGCATCACGAGGATCGGGTGCGCTTCGTACCGAACGTCCATACGTCCCACACCAGGCAGCCCGGAAGCACGCCGAAACCTGCCCGGCGAAGCCCTGCGAGACCCACATTCCATAAGTGCCACTTCGCCAGGGCCCGTACGGACATCGAACTGCCGTGCCCCAGCGGGACGTGCCCGCCGTCAACGGCACGTGCGCATCGACAGCGCCGACTCGGCCGGCCCCTGCCAGACCGGACGATCACAAGTTCGAGCAGGTGGAACGCACCGTGCCCTTCGGACATCTAGCAGTGCGGCGGGGGCCCGTAAGGCCATCGCCGCACGACATCGGCACAGTGTGAACGGCAAGGCGGGGCTGGGATGAAGGCAATCAAGGTGGCGGGCGGAACCCCGGAGGATCCGGATCTGGCGGGAACCACGACCGCGGCGAGGGTATCTGACGCCACGTCCACGGACCCCGACGCCGCGGACGTCACCGAGCCCCAAGCCGAACTCCCCACCGAGGCCCCCGAGCCGGAGCCTGCCGCAGAAGCCGACGAAGGCGGCGCGCCCGACAGCCGCACCCCAACCAATCCCAAAACCGGACCCAAGGTCCAGGCCGACGCCCCTGCCGGCGCCGAAGCCGAGGGCAAGCCCGAGCCCGAGGCCGGTGCCGAAGCCGAGCCCGCGGACGGATCCGAGGGCAAGCCCGAAGCCGGTGCCGACGCCGAGCCCGTGGCCGAGGCCGGGTCCGAGCCCGAGGCCGGCCCGGACAAGGAGGCCAAGGCCGCGACGTCTGCTGCCGCCGCCGGCTCGGAACCCGCAGCGGCCCGCGCACCCAAGCCCGAGAACGAGGCTCGACCCACCCCTGCGCCCAAAACATAAAAAACACCCGACGCAGACGCACCCGGCGACGAAATCGAGCCGGGGTCCGAGCCCGAAGCCGGTGCCCGTGCCGAAGCCGAGCAGGAACCGGAGCCCGATTCCGAGGACAAGCCCGAAGACGAGGCCGGTGCCGGTGCCGAGGCCGGCGTTGAGGACGAAGCCGAACAGAAGCCGGACTCCGAGCCCGATACCAAGGCCGGGTCCGAGCCCGAGCCCGAGGCCGGCCCGGACAAGGAGGGCAAGGCTGCGACGTCCGCTGCCGACGCCGGCGCGGAGCCCGCAGCGGCCCGCGCACCCAAGCCCGAGAACGAGGCTCGACCCACCCCTGCGCCCAAGGCGTCGTCCGCACCCGGCGACGAACCCGAGCCCGCCCCCCGACCCGCTGGCGACACCACAAAGGACCCGGAGCCCGAACCGGAGCCGGGCGTCGAGCCCGACGAGAAGCCCGACGGCACGCTCACGCTCACCAAGCCCAAGCCCGCGAAGCGCGCCGACACACAAACCGACGAAACCACCAAGGCCGAAGGCGACGACACCCGCACCGTCACGTTCCGCGCGCCCGCCGCCGACCCCAAGCCGGACGGCCGCAAGGCGCCGACATGGGCGCGGCCGGAGGAGGCGGGCAAGGACAAGCAGGACGAGGGCAAGCGGGACACGGGCAAGCAGGACAAGGGCAAGCAGGACAAGGGCAAGGAACAGGAGAAGCACGACCCGGAGCGGACCAGCCAGCTGGTCGCCCTCAAGCCCCTCGACGTACCGCCGCGGCCCCCCCCCCCCCCCCCCCCCCCCCCCCCCCCCCCCCCCCCCCCCCCCCCCCCCCACCCCCCCCCCCCAACCCCCACC
>NZ_JBHYVA010000052.1:21775-22335 GCF_042750055.1 Streptomyces sp. NPDC059456 | reverse complement strand
GGGCCGCGCTCTGGCGCCAGGCCCGCGTCCTTCGCCGGGCCCGCGTCCTTCGCCGGGCCCGCGTCCTTCGCCGGGCCGGCGCCGCACGGCCACGCCCGAGCGCGTGCGGCCCTCGGCCGACGGCGCCGCCCCGCTATGCCCGTTCCGTCCCCTGCGCCCGCTTGCGTCTGCGGTGCGCGGCGACCCGCGCGCGCGTCGCGCAGGCCGGGGAGCAGTAGCGGCGGGCGCTGCCGGGCCCGGTGCCGAGGAAGAACCGTCCACAGCCCCCGGCCGCGCAGGCGCCCCACGTGATCCGGCCGTACTCGGTGAGCAGCCGGGAGAGTTCCAGCGCCCCGGCCGCCAGGAACCACCCGCCCCATCCGGAGCTTTCGCCCCGGTCCACGTGCAGGTGCCAGGGGTGGCCGTCGTGCCGGGTCAGCCGGGGCGGAGCCGCGTACTGCGCGAACAGTGCGTTGAGGGCTTCGGCGGCGCGGGTCGGCACGAGGGCGACCCTGACCCCCTCGGTCCTGGCCTGTTCGGCGGCGGCGGCCGCGGTGTGGCGCAGGGCCGCGTCGTTGGGC
>NZ_JBHYVA010000052.1:0-21765 GCF_042750055.1 Streptomyces sp. NPDC059456 | reverse complement strand
AGGCCTCGCCCGCCGGGGACAGCTTGGGCCAGGGCTAGCACCGCGCCCATCCGCCGGGCCGCGGCCCGCAGTTCGGCCGCGGCCTCCTCGGTGAAGGTCTCCTCCGTCAGGTCGGCGGGCCGTTCTCCGTGCCGTGCGAGGAGCAGGGCGAGTGCGGCGCGCGGGAGTGCGGGGTCCGCGCGGACCGCTTCGGCGAGTTCGATCAGCCGGTGGCCCGCCGAGAACCCCTGCGCGGAATCGGCCATCCCTGAATCCTTTCGCCCTACACCCATGCAACGGTAACGTCTTGTCTCGTCATCACGTTACGCGGTGCGAGGGGGTTCCGGGGTGCAGGGGTTCGGGCGGTACCTGGCAGCGGCGCTGGCCGCACGGTTCGCGTCGGAGGGCATGAGCCTCGCGGTGGTCCTGCTGGCCCTGGAGCGCACGGGGAGCGCGGCGTACGGGGCGTTCGTCCTGACCGCCTGGCTCGCGCCGCACGTCCTGGCGGCTCCGCTCGCCGGGGCGGCCGCGGCCCGGACCCGCCGGCCGAGGCTGTTCCACGTGGCGGCGCTGGCCGGGTTCACCGGTGCGGTGGCGGCGCTGTCCGTGCTGCTGGGCCGGGCCCCGGCGCCGCTGGTCCTGGCGGTGGCCCTGCTGGGCGGCGCTTGCGGGCCGATGGTGACGGGCGGGATGTCCAGCCTGGTCGCGGGCCTGGGCCCGGCGGGGCCCGGGCGGGACCGGGCGTACGCCTGGGACGCCTCCACCTACAACGCCGCGGCGGTCACCGCCCCGGCGGTGGTGGGCCTGGCCGTCGCCCTGGGCTCGGCCGCACCCGCGATGGCGGTGCTCGCGCTGGCCGGCGCGCTCGCGGCGGTGCTGGCCGCGACCCTTCCGTACGGGACCCGGCGGCCGGACCCGGACGGGAGCCCCGGGGGCGGTCCGGGGGCTCCGGCGGGTCTGGGCGCCGGGCTCACGGCACTGTGGCGGGTCCGGGAGCTGCGGGCGATCACCTCGGCCACGACGCTGGCGTTCGTCGGCATCGGCACGCTCACCACCACGTCGGTGCTGCTGGCGTCGCGGCTCGGCAGTCCGGGCGGCGGGGGCTGGCTGATGACGGCGTTCGCGGTGGGCGCGCTGGCGGGCTCCCTGACGCTGGGCCGGATCACGTCCGTGGAGCCGGGGCGGCTGGCGCGCCGGGCCATGGCGGGGACCGGGGTGGCCCTGGCGGCGGCCGCGTTCGCCCCGTCCGTCGCCACCGCGGCGGTGCTCTTCGCGGCGGCCGGGGTGTGCGCCGGTCCGCTGCTGGCGGCCACGCTCCGGATCCGTTCGGAGTACGCCCCCGACGCCGTACGGACCCAGGTGTTCACGCTCGGGGCGGGACTCAAGCTGACCGCCGCGTCGGTCGGCGCGGCGCTCGTGGGCCTGGCTGCCGACGCGCCGCCGCAGGCGCTGCTGGCCGGGATCGCCGTACTGATCCTCGCGGCGGCCGTGCTGCACGTGGTGGTGGCCCGGCCGGGTGCCGCACCCGCGGACGAGGCGGCGGCTACAGGGCCGTCGGCAGGTTCCGCCACAGCTCCTGCCGGTCGGCGGACTCCCTGAGGGCCGCCAGCACGGCCGGGTGCGGGGCGGCGTACAGCCCGGGATAGTCGGCCTCGCCCAGCTCGGGGCGTACGGGGAAGGCGAGTTGTTCGGCGTCGGGGCTGAACTGCGCGTCCACGCCGGGCTTGTTGCCGCGCGGGTCCTGGCGGGCCCAGTGCGCGGCGCCGGGCAGCCGCAGGGCGATCAGGCCGTGGACGGCGGGGTTCGCACCGTCGTCGTCGGCGAGCCGCTGGTGGCAGAGCCCGGCCGGGACGCCCCGGGCCCGCAGCAGGGCGACCAGCGCATGGGACTTGGAGTGGCAGATCCCGTTGCGGGTGCCCAGCACGTCGGACGCGCGCCAGGTGACGCGCGGGTCTGCGGAGTCGGCGGAGTGCGGGACGGTGTCGCGGACGAACTCGAAGGCGGCCTTGGCGTATGAATATGCGTCGCCGGTGGCGGTCCAGAGGGCGTCGGCGGGTTCCCGTACGAGCGGGTGGTCGTGGTCGATGACCTCATCTGCCGCCAGATAGGCCTGAATGTCCGGGCTTTGCAGGATCAGCTCCATGGCCCGGAGCATAGGCATACCCCCGACCACAGATCAATGAATCTGCGGTCGGGGGTATATCTATTCAAATCGAGGCGGGCTCGAAGCGAGGGTGACGCCCTAGCGGGCCATCTCCTCCTTCAGCGCCTGGAGGAAGCCGTCCACGTCCTCCTCCTGGGTGTCGAAGCCGCACATCCAGCGCACGTGGCCGGCGACCTCGTCCCAGAAGTAGAAGCGGTAACGCTTCTGCAGTCGGCGCGACACCTCGTGCGGCAGCTTCGCGAAGACCGCGTTGGCCTGCACCGGGTAGAGGATCTCCACCCCGTCGGTCTCGCGCACGCCCGCCGCGAGCCGCTGCGCCATCGCGTTGGCGTGCTGCGCGTTGCGCAGCCACAGGTCCTTGGCGAGCAACGCCTCCAGCTGCACGGACACGAACCGCATCTTGGACGCGAGCTGCATCGACATCTTGCGGATGTGCTTCATCTGCCGGACCGCGTCCGGGTTGACGACCACCACGGCCTCGCCGAACATCATGCCGTTCTTGGTGCCGCCGTAGGACAGCACGTCCACGCCCACCGTGTTGGTGAACGTGCGCATCGGCACGTCGAGCGAGGCCGCGGCGTTGGCTATCCGGGCCCCGTCGAGGTGGACCTTCATGCCGTGGCCGTGCGCGTGCTCGCAGATCGCCCGGATCTCGTCGGGCGTGTAGACCGTGCCGAGCTCCGTGTTCTGGGTGATCGAGACGACCTGCGGCATCGCCCGGTGCTCGTCCTCCCAGCCCCAGGCCTGCCGGTCGATGAGCTCGGGGGTGAGCTTGCCGTCCGGGGTGGGGACGGTGAGCAGCTTGAGCCCGGCCATCCGCTCGGGCGCACCGCCCTCGTCGACGTTGATGTGCGCCGTCTCGGCACAGATCACCGCGCCCCAGCGGTCCGTCAGGGCCTGGAGGGCCGTGACGTTCGCGCCGGTGCCGTTGAAGACCGGGAAGGCCTCCGCGTACGGGCCGAAGTGGCTGCGGATGATCTTCTGCAGGTTCTCGGTGTACTCGTCCTCGCCGTAGGCGACCTGGTGGCCGCCGTTGGCCAGGGCGATGGCCTCCAGGATCTCTGGATGGACCCCCGCGTAGTTGTCGCTCGCGAATCCGCGCACCGCCGGATCGTGGTGGCGGCGGGCATCGGTTTTCACGGTTGCGGAGTGAGCCACAGACGCTGTCCGTTCACATCGATGGCGGGCCGCTCCCACACGCCGGCGATGGCCTCGGCCAGCTCCTTGACGTCGGTGAAGCCCGCGAACTTCGCATTGGGGCGCTCGGCGCGCATGGCGTCGTGCACCAGTGCCTTGATCACCAGGATCGCAGCCGCGGCGCCGGGGCCCTCCTCGCCCCCCGCCTTGCGGAAGGAGTCGGCGAGGGAGAGCGTCCAGGCCTCGGCCGCCGCCTTGCCGGCGTTGTACGCGGCGTTGTTGGCGACCGGCTTGTGCGCGCCGGACTGGCTGATGAGGACGTAGCGTCCGCGGTCACTGCGCAGCAGGCCGTCGTGGAAGGCGAGCGACGTGTGCTGGACGGTGCGGATCAGCAGCTTCTCCAGGAAGTCCCAGTCCGCGAGGTCCACGTCGGTGAAGGTCTTGCTGCCGCGCCAGCCGCCCACCAGGTGGACGAGCCCGTCGATGCGGCCGAATTCCTTCTCGGTGCGCTCGGCCCAGGCCTTGGTGGCCTCCAGATCGAGCAGGTCCACGGTGTCACCGGTGACGGTGGCGCCGCCGTGGGCGTAGCGGGCCGCGTCCACCGACTCCGCGAGGCGCGCCGGGTCGGCGTCGGCGGCCACGACCACGGCACCGGCCTCGGCGAGGCGGAGCAGGGCGGCGTGGCCGGCGGGGCCTCCGGCCCCGGCCACCGCGACGACGGCCCCGTGGAGCTTGCCGTTCCCGGACTTCGCAGCGCTGTTCATCTGTGCAGCCTCCTGTGGGCGAGCGCTCACGCGGCGACCCGCTCGGCCGAATCGGCGTTCACTGCAGTGATGCCCTTCGTGGAGGCGATCACTCCCTTGAGCTTCTTGGCGAGCGCCTCATAGAACATGCTCAGCGGAAACTCGTCGGGAAGCACGTCGTCGACGAGCTTGCGCGGCGGCTGCGTCAGGTCGAGGGCGTCGGGGCCCTTGGCCCACTTGGAGCCCGGGTGGGGAGCGAGGTAGGTGGAGACGAGCTCGTACGCCTTGAACCAGTGGACGAGCTTCGGGCGGTCGATGCCGGCCCGGTAGAGGTCCTCGATCTCGGCGCACAGCTGGTTGGTGACCTGCGGGGCGCGCATCCAGTCGATCTTCAGCTTGTTGTCCGTCCAGCGCACGACGTCGTGCTTGTGGAGGTACGCGAAGAGCAGCTGGCCGCCGAGCCCGTCGTAGTTGCGGTTGCGGTCACCGGAGACGGGGAAGCGGAACATCCGGTCGAAGAGGACGGCGTACTGGACGTCGCGGCCGTGCTCGTTGCCCTCGGACTCCAGCTTCACGGCCTCCTTGAAGGCGGTGAGGTCGCAGCGCAGCTCCTCCAGGCCGTACATCCAGAACGGCTGGCGCTGCTTGATCATGAAGGGGTCGAACGGCAGGTCGCCGTGGCTGTGGGTGCGGTCGTGGACCATGTCCCACAGGACGAAGGCCTTCTCGCAGCGCTCCTGGTCCTCGACCATGCGGGCGATGTCCTCGGGCAGCTCGATGCCGAGGATGTCGACGGCTGCCTCGGTCACCTTGCGGTAGCGGGCGGCCTCGCGGTCGCAGAAGATGCCGCCCCAGGTGAAGCGCTCGGGGGCCTCGCGCACGGCGATGGTCTCCGGGAAGAGCACGGCGGAGTGCGTGTCGTAGCCCGGGGTGAAGTCCTCGAAGGTGATGCCGAGGAAGAGCGGGTTGTCGTACCGGGTGCGCTCCAGCTCGGAGAGCCACTCGGGCCACACCATCTTCAGGACGACGGCCTCGAAGTTGCGGTCGAGGTTGCCGTTCTGCGTGTACATGGGGAAGACGACCAGGTGCTGGAGCCCGTCGGCGCGCTCGGCGGCCGGGTGGAAGGCCAGCAGGGAGTCCAGGAAGTCCGGCACCTTGAAGCCGTCCGAGACCCACTTGCGCAGGTCGGAGACGAGGGCGCGGTGGTAGGCGGCGGCGTGCGGCAGCAGCGGCGAGAGCGCCTCGACGGCGTCGACCGCCCGCTCCACGGCGGCCTCGACGACGGCCGGGGCGGGGGCGTCCGCGGCCTCGAAGTCGATGGAGCCGTCCTTGGCCTGCCAGGGGCGGATCTCCTCCACGGCGGCCTTGAGCTCGGGCCACGCAGGGTGGTCGACCACCCGCGCACCGGCGGTTATCACCGCACCGCCAGAACCCGGCACAAGAATTTCCGTCATGTCACTTCCTCCACAGGAGAACCTCGCGTCATGACAGCGTATGCATGCAAGCCTGTCCCGCTCAAGAGGCTGTTCGGGAAATTATCCTGCGCGACCCCCATCGACACCGTAATTCTTCCCGCCGTCCATCGTTTGCTCGGCGGTTTCGTCCCTTTCGTCAAGTTCTCCACTGGGGGCGCAGGCCCTGCCGCGACCCACAAGACCGGCTGGGCGTGGCCGAATTGCGTACGTGACCCCCCGTCGCTGAGCGAACCGCGGCCACCGCCCGCCGGAGCCCGGACCCCGGCGCCGGACGGGCGGGTGACGTCGGTCACCCCGGCGCCCGCGCCGCGCCCCGCCCGCGCGCCCGCGGCGCGGCTCAGGCCGCGCGGAAGTACGGGATGACCTTCTCGCCCCACTGCCGCAAGGTCTCCAGGCAGGCCTCCTGGGGGACCGTGCCCATCTGGACCAGGCACATGATCTCGTCGGCCCCCGCGTCCTTCAGCCGCCGGACGTACGCGATGGCGTCGTCGGCGCTCCCGTACGCGTGGTCGGCCCGGAAGGTGGCCGTCGACGTGGGCCGTACGGGGATGTCCTGCTCGTGCAGCCGGGCCACCACCTGCTCGGCCGCCCGGCGCATCTGCGCCGCCTCGTCGACGCCGGCGACCACGGCCTCGTCCGGGACGCCCGCCCCGCCGTACCAGTGGCCGATGGACTGGGCGAAGAACCGCTGGCCGCGGATCCCGACGCGGCGCGCCTCGTCCGGGTCGTCGAGCACGATGGTCGGGCAGAGCACGGAGAAGTGGTCGTTGACCGCGGTGGAGACGAACCGGGCGCCGTCCCGTGCGGCGAGCGCCCCGTCGTAGACGGCCCGCATCCCGGCGATGGACTCCGGCCCGGCGAAGCCCATCACCAGCGCCCCGACGCCCAGCTCCGCCGCCTGGACCAGGGTCTCGGCGCGGCTGCACGCCAGGAACAGCGGCGGGTGCGGGGTCTGCCGCGGCCGGGGCAGGATCGGGTGCGGGGCGATGTCGATCAGCTCGCCGTGGTACTCCAGCTCCTCCTCCTGCCAGGCCCTGCCGATGATCCGCAGGGCCTCCTCCACCTCCCGGGTGGTGCGCTCCCGGTCGACCCCGCACAGGGAGGTCTCCTGTACGGTGCCGCCGCGCCCGGCGCCCAGGTCGACGCGGCCGCCGGAGAGCAGGTCGAGCATGGCGGCCCGCTCGGCCACGCGGACCGGGTGGTTGAAGTTGAAGGGCATGCAGACCACGCCGTGGCCGATGCGTATGGTGTGCGTCCGGGCCGCGACCCAGGTCAGGAAGACCTCGGGAGCCGACATGTGGGCGTACCACTTCAGGGAGTGGTGCTCGACGGCCCAGATCCGGTCGAATCCCATGCGCTCGGCGAGCACGGCCTGCTCCACGCAGTCGTGGATCACCTGGTGCTCCCGCTCCACGGTCGGGTCGGCGAGCTGAGCTTCGAAGATCACGGAGAATTTCACGATGCCTCCAGGGTTGCGTCCCGTGCCCGGCCATACTTCAATTCGCAATATGACTAGTAGTCATACGTCGAAGAAGCAAGACCTTCCGCCGACCGCGTGGGCGGTGCTCGGGCTGCTGTCCTTCCCCGGGGAGCGCACCGGGTACGAGCTGAAGAAGTGGGCGGACTCCTCCCTGCGCTTCTTCTACTGGTCCCCGGCCATCAGCCAGATCTACGCCGAGCTGCGCCGGCTGGAGGAGCTCGGTTACGCGGCCTCCACCCGTTCGGGACCGCAGGAGGTGCGGGCCAAGCGCCGCTACGCCATCACCGACGCCGGGCGCGAGGCCCTCGCGGGATGGGCCTCGGACACCGCGGAGGCCGGTCCCCCGGTGCTCAAGCACGGGCTGCTGCTGCGGGTCTGGCTCGGTCACCTCGCCGAGCCGGAGCTGCTGCGCGCGATGGTCGGCGGACATCTGGAGCGCACCCGGGGCGAACTGGCCGCCGTACGGGAGGCGATGGCGCAGGCGGCCGAGGTGCCGCAGTGGGCGTTCCCCGCGCTCGCGCTGCGCTGGAGCGAGCGGCAGCACCTGGCCGAACTGGAGCTGGGCGAGGCGCTGCTGGCCGATCTCGCGGATCCGGCCGGGGCCGCGGCGGCGGTCGCCGACGCCGGCCGTCAAGGCGGTGGGGACGCGCCCACGCCCGGGTGACGCGGCAGGGCCGCCGCGCGGCGTGCGGCGGCGCGGAGCCCTGGCGGGAACAGGCCGACGGCCCCGTTCCGGGCTCTGCACGGGCGGTCTCATCGCATCGGCGGCGCACTAGCATGCGACCTCACCGCGCGCGGCCGGTAGGGACACCGCGACCGCGCGGGAGCCGCCGTCGACGGAAGCGAGAGAACCTTGACTTTCCTCACCATCGGTCACCGCGGGGTCATGGGTGTCGAACCTGAGAACACCCTGCGGTCGTTCGTCCGCGCGGAACGTTCCGGGATGGACGTCATCGCGCTGGATCTGCAGCTGAGCAAGGACGGCGTGCTCGTCGTCCTGCACGACGCCGAGGTGGACCGGACCACCGACGGCTCCGGAGCCGTCGCCGACCTGACCGTGGCCGAGCTGCGCGAACTGGACGCCGGTCAGGGCGAGCACGTGCCGGTCTTCGAGGAGGTCCTGGGCGCGGTCCGCACCCCGTTCCAGGTGTCGGTGCAGAGCGGGGCCGTCGCCGCGGCGCTGGCCGAGCTGGTCCGGCGCCACGACCTGAGCACGCGGGTGGAGGTGGCCTCCTTCGACGACGAGGTGCTCGCGGAGACGGCCCGGCTGGTGCCGGGGGTGCGCAGCTGCCTGTACGCGGACGGGCACCTCCCGCACCGCCGCCCGATCGTGGACCGGGCGCTCGCCGTCGGCGCGGGGACGGTCGCCCTCGACATCCGCGAGCTGACCCTGGACACGGTGGAGTCCGTGCACGCGGCCGGGCTGCGGGTGACCGGCTGGACCGTCAACACCCTGCAACAGCTGCGGCTGGCGCGGGCGCTCGAACTGGACGGCGCGACCACCGACTTCCCGGAGATCCGCAGCACGGGCCGGTTCATCGCCTGACGGCGGCGCCCGCTCCGCGCTACAGCGCCTTGACCAGCAGTTCGAAGGCCAGGTCGGTGCGGAGCGGGACGCCGAAGCGCTCGTCGCCGTAGGGGAAGGGGCTCAGCTCGCCGGTGCGCCGGTAACCGCGGCGCACGTAGTAGGCGATGAGCTCCTCCCGTACGTTCACCACCGTCATCCGCATCTCCTTGGCGTCCCACGTCTCGCGTGCGCGGCGCTCCGCCTCGGCGAGGATCTCCTTGCCGAGGCCGGCGCCCTGCAGGCCCGGGCGTACCGCGAACATCCCGAAGTAGGCGTGGTCGCCGCGGTGTTCGAGCTGGCAGCAGGCGACGAGTTCACCCGCGCGCTCGACGACGAGCAGGACGCCGTCGGCGGAGTCGATGATCGCGCGGACCCCGTCGGGATCGGTGCGCTGCCCGTCCAGGAAGTCCGCCTCGGTGGTCCAGCCGGCCCGGCTGGCGTCTCCGCGGTAGGCCGATTCGACGAGCACCACCAGTTCCGGTACGTCCGCCTCCACGGCACTGCGGAAGTTCAGGGCGGCGGGGTGCGCGGTCGACATCGGAGGCTCCGTTCAGCTCGGCGGCATATGACATGCCCGGTGCGGCATGGAGAGCCTAACCCGGGGCGGCGTGCGGGCCCGCGGGCCGGGGCATCTCTTCCGGTGACGCCGACGAACCGGGAGGTTCCGCCGTGCACGGTCCCGCCACGTCCCTTCCCGCTTCCGTCGCCGCCTGGCTGCTCGTGCTCCTGTGCCTCGTGAGCGGGGCGTACTGCGTGCGGCGGGTGCGCAGATCGGCGCGGGAGGCGCGCGGTGCGGCGGCGGGCGAGGCGGTGATGGGGTTCGGAATGGCGGTGATGGCCGTGCCGTCGGGGATGCCGGGGATCGGGCCGTGGGGTCCCGGGATCCTGTCGGCCGTCTGCTGCGGGGCCGTGCTGCACGCCGTGTGGCTGCTGCGCGGCGGGGTGCACCACGCGCACCACCTGGTCGGTTCGCTGGCGATGGCGTACATGGCGCTGACGATGGCCGCCGGTCACGGGCACGGCGGGGGCCCGCCGCTCGTCACCGGGGCGCTGCTGCTCTACTTCGCCGGGTACGTGCTGCTCGGCGGAGCCCGGCTGGTGACGGCGGGCGGCGGTGGGGCGCAGCTCGCGGGCGCCCCGCAGGTGTCGCCCGTGGAGCTGACGCGGGCCTGCCGACTGGCCATGGGGATCGGGATGTTGGCGATGCTGCCCGGTCTGTGACCCGGGGGCCGGTCTGCGCGCCGGGGGCGGACGTGTCCTGCGTCACCAATCCCGAAAGCCCGTACCCGCAGGTAGCCCCGCGCTCATAGGCTGCGGTCATGATGGTCCCCGCCGCACTCCTGCTGCTCGGCGCCCTGACCGCGGTGTTCGCCCCCCGTCTGCTGGCCCGGGCCGAGTGGCCCGAGCGTGAGCCCGTCGTCGCCCTGTGGGTGTGGCAGTGCGTGGTGGGCGCGGTGCTGTTGTGCTTCGCGCTGTCGATGCTGCTGAGCGCGGCCGCCGCCTGGCTGGCGGTCCGGGGCAGGCTCTTCGCGGCGGCGCCGCACGGGGTGGTCGACGCCTACGCGCTGGGCCCGACGGGCGGGCCGTGGGCCACGGGGACCGCGCTGGCACTGGCGGGCGGCGGCCTGTGGACCGGGGCCCGGCTGACCCGGGAGGTGCTGCGGGCGCGGGCCCGGCGGCGGGCGCGGGGCGCCGAGCTGCTCGTACGGGCGCCGCTGCTGCCCGGGGAGGATCCGGCCGGGGCGCGGCTCGTCGTACTGGAGGGGACGCGGCCCGACGCGTGGTGGCTGCCGGGCGCCGCGCCGCAGCTGGTGGTGACGACGGCCGCGCTCGGGCGGCTCAAGGGGAGCCAGTTGGACGCCGTGCTGGCGCACGAGCAGAGCCACGCGCAGGCCCGGCACGACTGGCTGCTGCACTGCTCGCGGGCGCTGGCGGGGGGATTCCCCCAGGTGCCGGTGTTCGCGGCGTTCGAGGCGGAGATGCACCGGCTCGTCGAACTGGCCGCCGACGACGTGGCCTCGCGGCGGTTCGGGAGGCTGACGATCGCGCTCGCACTGGTCGGTCTCAACGAGGACCGCGGGGTGTTCGGGCCCTACCCGAGCCCGCAGCCGCACGTGTCGGAGCGGGTGCGGCGGCTGCTGTCGGCGGCGCCCCGGCTGTCGGCGGGCCGGCGACTGCGGCTCACGGCGCTGGCCACGCTGCTCCCGGCGGTCCCGTTGGCGGTGGCCCTGATGCCGGGTCTGAGCGCGCTGGCCTGATCCTGCCCGGACGGGCCGGAGCCGGTGTTCCCGTGGGGGTGTGGACGTCCCTGCTCTGGGTGATCCCCCGCGTCACCCAGAGCAGGTGACCCCGTGCGCTGAGTATATTGGCTGGGAGCCAGTCAACGCAGGAGTAAGCATGTCCCCGCGCAGCGCATCGGTCAATGAAGAATTGCGCAGACGTTCCCGGGAGCGACTGCTCCAGGCCACGGTGGAACTCGTCGCCGAACGCGGCTACGAGGCGACGACGCTCGGCGACATCGCCGACCGGGCGGGCGCTGCCCGCGGCCTGGTCTCGTACTACTTCCCGGGGAAGCGGCAGCTGCTGCAGTCGGCGGTGCACCGGCTGATGCACCTGACGCTGGAAGCGGCCCTGGAGCGGGAGCCGCGCAGCGACGACGGGCGCGAGCTGCTCGCCCGCGCCGTCGACGCGATCCTCGGGCTCGCCCGGGACGAGCCGCTGCTGATGCGGACGCACATGGCGGGCATCCTCCAGGCCGAGGGGTTCGTGCAGTGCCCGGAGCAGCAGCGGCTGGCGGAACTGCTCCGGGACACGGTCACGCGGTACGGGTCGGCGGACGTGGACACCGACTACCCGCTGCTGCGGGCGCTGCTGATGGGTGCGGTGGTCGCGGTCCTGCTGCCGGGGGCTCCGATGCCGCTCGCGCGGCTGCGGGCGGAGCTGTTCCAGCGCTACGGGCTGGACTGGGGGCTGGGTGTCCCGCCGGACGGCGGACCGCCCGACGGAACGTTTCCCCCGGCGGGCTGACACCCGGCCGGCGTCAGTGGTACTCGGGCTGGCTCTGCACGTTGAGCCGGTCCATCCACACCCGTTTCGCGCCGTCGGTGCGCCAGTCGTCGATCCGCAGCACGTCGAGGCCCTTGACGATGTCGTTCGAATAGATGTGGCCGTTGTAGTAGTACGCCGACCAGGACCCGCCGAGTCCGAGCCGGTCCGTGGTGAGCGGGCCGCGCTCGAAGTAGCCGATCTCCTTCGGCCGGGCGGAGTCGGTGAAGTCCCACACGGAGACGCCGCCCTGGTACCAGGCCTGGACCATGATGTCGCGGCCGCCGCCGGCCGGGATCAGGGAGCCGTTGTGGGCCACGCAGTTCTCGGTGTCGGCCTGGAGGCGCGGGATCTTGAAGTAGCTGCGGAAGACGAGCTTGCGCTGGTCGCCGCGGCCGGTGATGTCGTAGATGCCGTCGGCCCCGCGGTTCGGTCCGGTGGCCTCGTTGCAGGTGGCGCCGCCACCGCCGCCCAGCTCGTCGGTGAACACCACCTTGTCGGCCTTCTCGTTGAAGGTCGCCGAGTGCCAGAACGAGAAGTTCACGTTGTCCTGCACCCGGTCGATGACCCGCGGCTGTTCGGGCCTGCTGATGTCGAAGAGGATGCCGTCACCCATGCAGGCGCCCGCGGCCAGCTTCTTCGCGGGCAGCACGGTGATGTCGTGGCAGCCGGTGGTCTTCGAGACGCCCGGGTTGGTGGGCTCCCCCGGGTTGCCGCCGTCGGGGAACAGGACGGGGAACGCGACGACCGCCGCCTGCGTCGGGTTCTTCTTCGGGACCTTGATCACGGAGATGCCGTCGTGCGGCGGCTGGCAGTCGGGGAAGGCCTCGCTCGGGGAGTACGAGGCCACGTAGAGGTAGATGTCGCGCTCGCCCGGCACCAGCGTGTGGGTGTGCGAGCCGCAGTTGGTCTCGACCGACTTGATGTACCTGGGGTTCTTCTTGTCCTTGATGTCGAAGATCTTGATGCCCTCCCACGAGGACTTCTCCGTCGCGGGCTGCGAGACGCTGTTGCAGGAGTCGTCGCTGCGCGAGGAGTCGGTGGAGAGGAAGAGCAGGTCCCCCTGGACGGACACGTCGTTCTGGCCGCCGGGGCAGAGCACGCGGCTGACGACCTTCGGGACCTTGGGGTTGCCGATGTCGTAGACCGTGAAGCCGTTGTAGTTGCCGGCGTAGGCGTACTTGCCCTGGAAGGCCAGGTCGGAGTTGATGACGCCGGGGTCGGCGCTCGGGACGTTGGCCAGGGGTTTGACGTTGGCGCTGTGCACGATCTCGTCCTGGCCGGGGATCTCGCCGGGGGCGAGTTCGCGGCCCGCGGCCGGCTGCGCGGCCCCGGACGGGGCGCTGCCGGGTGACAGGTCCCCCGGATCGGGGGTGGCGGCCGCGGGTCCGGCCGCGAACAGCGTGGTGAGCAGCCCGGCCGCGGCCACGGCCGCCCCCAGACTCCGGCGCCGCACTCTGGTGGGGTGCTTCGAGGTCACTGTGCCCTCCCATGGGAGTCCGATCGATTCCGCTCGTGGTGGGAACGGAACCAGGACCCCGGCAGTATGTTCCTTACCATGGACATGGCAAAGGCGTTACTCGGTCGAATCACCGGGGCGGTCGTGGCCTCGGGAGTCCTGCTCGCCCTGACCGGATGCGGGGGCGGCGAGGAGGGCGGGACGGCGAAGGACGGCGGGGCGGCGGTCATCGCCCCCGGCAGACCGGGCGAGCAGGCCCGCACCCTCTCCCCCTCGGAAGCCGCGGGGAGGAAGCCCGACGACAGCCCCAACGCGGCGGACCGGGCGTACGTGCAGCACATGGTCGAACACCACCGGCAGGCCCTCACGATGAGCGCGCTCGCCCCGGAGCGGGCCTCGGCCGACGGGGTCAAACGGCTCGCCGAGCGGATCTCGGCCGCCCAGCAGCCCGAGATCGGCGCGATGGAGAAGTGGCTGGCCCTCCACCCGGCCCCGGCCGGCTCCGCCTCCGGAGCGCCGGCCGGACACGACCACGGGGCGATGCCGGGCATGGCGACCGGGCAGCAGCTGGCCCGGCTCGCGCAGGCGCGGGGCGCCGAGTTCGACCGGCTCTTCCTCACCCTGATGACCGCCCACCACGAGGGCGCCGTGAAGATGGCGGGCGAGGTGCTGGCCGCCGGCAACAACGGGGCGGTGGAGGAGATGGCCAACGAGGTGGTGGCCACCCAGACCGCCGAGGTCCACCGGATGCGCGCGATGGGCTGACGGCCGCCGGACCCGGTGGCATGCTGGGAGCACCTGCGGGAGGAGCTCCGCCGTGCTTCGTGTCGCCGTCGTCGGTTCGGGCCCCAGCGGGGTCTACGCCGCTCAGACGCTGGTCCAGCAGCGTGAGGTGCCGGGCGTCCGCGTCGACGTGCTGGACCGGCTGCCCGCGCCGTACGGACTGGTGCGCTACGGGGTGGCCCCCGACCACGAGAAGATCAAATCGCTCCAGGGAAGCCTGCGCACGGTGCTGGAGGACGAGCGGATCCGCTTCCTCGGCAACGTCGAGGTCGGCGGGCCCCTGCTGACCGCCGGGCGGCTGCTGGAGCTGTACCACGCGGTGGTGTACTGCGTGGGCGCCGCCCGCGACCGGCTGCTCGGCATCCCCGGCGAGGAGCTGGCCGGCGTGCACTCCGCGACGGCCTTCGTCGCCTGGTACAGCGGGCATCCGGACGCCGTCGGCGAGGCCTTCGACCTGCCCGGGGTGGGTTCGGCGGTGGTCGTCGGGGCGGGCAACGTCGCCGTCGACGTGACGCGGATGCTGGCCCGCGGCGAACCCGAACTGTCCCCGACCGACATGCCGCAGCCGGCCCTCGGCGCGCTCGCGGACAGTGGCGTGAAATCGGTGTCGATGGTGGCCCGGCGCGGGCCCTCCCAGGGCAAGTTCACCACCAAGGAGCTGCGGGAGCTGGGCACGCTGCCGGGCGTGGCCGCCGTCGTGGACCCCGCCGAGCTGGCGCTCGACCCCGCGTACGGCGACCCGGGCGAGGCCGCCGCGCTGCCCGCGGTGGCCCGGCGCAACCTGGACGTGCTGCGCGGCTGGGCCGAGCAGGACCCGGGCGGGACCCCGCGCCGCATCGGCCTGCGCTTCTACCTGCGCCCGGTGGAGGTGCTGGCCGGCCACGGCGGCCGGGTCGCCGGGGTGCGCTTCGAGCGGACCGCCCCGGACGGCCGTGGCGGGGTGACCGGGACCGGCGCGTACGAGGACGTCGAGGCGCAGTTGGTGCTGCGCTCGGTGGGGTACCAGGGCGTTCCGCTGCCCGGCCTGCCCTTCGACCCGGTGCGGGCCACCGTCCCGCACGCCGCGGGCCGGGTACTGCGCGAGGGCCGGGCCTCGGTCGGCGAATACGTGGCGGGCTGGATCAAGCGCGGCCCGACCGGGGTGATCGGCACCAACCGGCCCTGCGCGAAGGAGACGGCGTCCTCGCTGCTCCAGGACGCCGCGGTACTGGCCCGGCGGGAGCTGCCGGGCGACCCGCTGGACGCGCTGCGGGCGGCGGGTCTGCACCCGGTGGAGTGGCCGGGCTGGCTGGCGATCGAGGCGGCGGAGGCCGACCTCGGGCGTTCGCTGGGCCGCCGCTCGGTGAAGATCCCGGACTGGCCGGGCCTGCTCCGAGCGGCGAACGCGGCTCCCTGAACCCTGACGGGCCCTCGCGCATACCGAAGCCGACGCCGGTGGCGCTGGCCGGTCCGGTGCCGGGGCGCTCCCCGCACCCGTGCCGGAGCCGGAGGCCCTCCCGGTGCCGGTGCCGGCGCCCGTGCCGGAGTCGCTCCCCGCACCGCGCCGGAGCCCGAGGCCCTCCCCATGCCGGTACCCGTGCCAGAGTCGCTCCCCGCACCCGTGCCGGAGCCGGAAACCCTTCCCCGCACCGGTGCCGTGCGGCTGCCCGTGCCGGTGCCGGGGCGTTCCCCAGTGCCGGGGCGTTCCCCGCACCCGTGCCGGAGCCGGGGGCCCTCTCCGTGCCGGCGCCGGTGCCGGAGGCCTTCCCCGCGCCGGCGCCGGTGCCGTGCCGGCTGCCCGTGGCCGGAGGAGGGCCTAGCCGGCCTGGCGTGCGGTTTCCGCGGCGGCCGCGATGAGCACACTGTCGAGCAGCCCCGGGAACAAGTCCTCCAGCTCGGCACGGCGCAGCTCGTTCATCTTCGCCGTCCCGCGGTACGTCTGGCGGATCACACCGGCCTCCCGCAGCACGCGGAAGTGGTGCGTGGTCGTCGACTTGGTGACGGGCAGGACGAAGTACGAGCACGCCAGCTCCCGGGGCGTGTCCGCGAGGTCCCGCACGATCGACAGCCGCACCGGGTCCGACAGGGCGTGCAGCACCGCTTCGAGGTGGATCTCGGCCGGCCCCGGATGGGCGAGCGCACGGGTGGTGGCCGTATCCGTCACGTCTGTCCTCGTCTCACCCGGCTCCCCTGCTCGTACGAGAACCACCGTAATACACGGTCACCAGGCGCGGTGGTACGGGGTGGGAACCCGTGTCACGGCGCCCAGTTCGGCGGCCGCGCGGCGGGCCCAGTACGGGTCGCGGAGCAGTTCGCGGCCCAGCAGGACGGCGTCCGCCCGCCCGTCGGCCAGGATCGCGTCCGCCTGCGCCGGTTCCGTGATCAGCCCGACGGCGGCCACCGGGAGGCCGGTCCGGGCCCTGACCTCGGCGGCGAACGGCACCTGGTACCCGGGGGCCACCGGGATGTCCGCCTTCGGGGCCATCCCGCCGGTGGACACGTCCAGCAGGTCCACTCCGCGCTCGCGCAGCAGTCCGGCGAGCCGGACCGTGTCCTCGGGGGTCCAGCCCGACTCCTCCAGCCAGTCGGTGGCGGAGACCCGGAAGAACAGCGGCAGGTGCTCGGGCCACACGGCCCGCACGGCATCGACGACTTCGAGGGCGAAACGGGCCCGGTTCTCGAAGGAGCCGCCGTACGCGTCGGTGCGCCGGTTGCTCTCGCCGGAGAGGAACTGGCCTATGAGGTAGCCGTGGGCGCCGTGGATCTCGACGACCTCGTAGCCCGCGGCCAGCGCACGCCGCGCCGCGGCCGCGAACCGGCCCGTGATCTCGTGGATCTCGGCGGTCGTCAGCTCGTGCGGCACCGGGTCGCCCTCGGCGTACGGCACCGGGCTCGGGGCGCTGGGCAGCCAGCCGTCCGCCTCGGGCCCCACGTAGCGGCCGCCCTCCCAGGGGCGGCCCGTCGAGGCCTTGCGGCCGGCGTGCGCGATCTGGATGCCCGGAACGGCGCCCTGGGCCTTGAGGAACGCGGTGATCGGGCGCAGCGCCTCGGCCTGGGTGTCGTTCCAGATGCCCAGGTCGTACGGGGAGATCCGGCCCTCCGGGGAGACGGCGGTGGCCTCCTGGAGGATCAGGCCGGCGCCGCCCACCCCGCGGGCGGCGTAGTGCGCGAAGTGCCATGCGTGGGCCACGCCCGCGTTCGGCCCCGCGGCCTCGGCGACGTGCTGGCACATCGGCGCCATCCAGATCCGGTTCGCCGCGGTGACCGAACGCAGGGTGAACGGCGTGAAGAGGCCCGCGACGGCTGCCGGACCGGCAGCGGCGAGGATGGCGGGGGCGAGGGGGACAGCGCTCATGGAGGTCTCTCCGCATGTGGCCGGGCGCGCCGCGGATCCGCGGCTCGTACGAGAACCACCGTACTACGAAATCTCTCGTACTACGACACCTCTCGTACGAACTCGGCGAGCTCGGCCCGCAGCGCCTCCGCGAGGTCCGCCAGGTCCGGCACGGCGGCCGCGTCTGCGACCAGGCCGTAGTGGACCGTGCCCTGGTACGTGGAGACCGCGACCGCGAGCGCATGGCCGCGGGCGAGCGGGGCCAGCGGATAGACCTCCCGCACCCGGCTGCCGCCGAGCGAGAAGGTGAAGCTCGGCAGCGGGACGCTCGTGACCAGGACGTCGAACAGCAGCCGGGCCGCCTGGGCGACCAGGGGGCCGCCGAGCCGGTGACCGAGCGGGTGGACGTGATCCGCGAGCAGGGCGACGGCTCCGGCGCCGCGCGCGGGCCCGGCCTCCTTGTTGCGGTCCATGCCGGTCCGCACCCGGTCCAGGCGCAGCAGCGGATCGGGCTCGTCGAGCGGGAGCCGGAGCAGGTAGCCGGAGAGCCGGTTGCCGTACTTCGCGGTGCCGCCGGGACGGCGGCGGGACACCGGTATCAGCGCGCGCGGCCCGGGCCCCTCGGGCTCGGGGTCGCCGCGGCCCACCAGCCAGCGCCGCAGGGCGCCGGCCACCAGCGCGATCAGCACGTCGTTGACGGTGCCCCCGGCGACCTTCCGGATGCGGTTGACGTCGTCGAGGTCGAGCGCGAGGCCGGCGACGGCGCGGGTGCCGGTGCGCGCCGGGCCGGCCGCCGTCAACGCCGCGGGGACGCCGAGCGGCAGTCCGGCGCGGGCCACGGACGCGCCGATCTCCAGGGCCTGGCCGACGTCCTGGACCCGGGCGGCCAGGATCCCGGGGAGGTCGCGCAGGGCGGAGCCGGCGGGCTGCGGTGCGGGAGCCGGCCGCGCGGGACCCCGTACCGGCGGTCCCTCGTCGAAGAGCATGGCCGCCAGCGCGAGGGCCCCGAGCCCGTCGGCGAGGGCGTGGTGGAACTTGAAGAGCACGGCGAAGGAGCGCGGATCGGGCCCGGCGAGCACGTGCGCCTCCCACGGCGGCCGCGCCCGGTCCAGCGGTCGCGCCATCAGGGGTCCGGCGGCGGCCTCCGGGTCGTCGGTGCGCACGAGGAACACGTGCCGGGCGGGATCGAAGTCCGCGTCGGACGACCAGGCGGCCGCACCGATCGGCAGCAGCACGTCGTGGATGCGGCGGCGCAGGCCCGGGACGGTGGTGCAGCGGGCGGTGAGCAGTTCGGCTGCGCGGACCGCCGCGTCGGTGCCGGGCCCGGGGCCGTGGGCGGGATCGGCGTCGGAGCCCGGCGGCGCGGCCTCGAAGACCGCGAGGGCGCCGAGGTGCATGGGGTGGGCGGCGGATTCGATCCGCCAGAAGGCGAGGTCGAGCGGTGAAAGGTGCTCGGTGGCCACGTATTGCCTCTCGCGTGCAGTGGCAGAGGTGGAAGTCAACCCCTTCCGGCCTCCTACGATCAAGTAGCCACCCTTTGGACACGCCTGTTGATCGATCGCGACCGGCTGGTCGGCGCAGTGCGGGGGCCTCCCGGCCGTTGTCGGTGGCCGGGTGCAGACTGGCCGGAAAGCGTTTGCCACGACGACCGGGACGACGAAGTCCGGAGGTGTCGACCATGCCGACCGTGCCAGAGGTACTGCTGCTCGTGGGGACCCGCAAGGGGCTGTTCATCGGCCGCCGAGGGGGTGACGGCTCCTGGGACCTGGACGGGCCCCACTTCAACGCGCAGGCGGTCTACGCCGTCGCGATCGACCGGCGCGGACCGGCACCCCGGCTGCTCGTCGGCGGGGACAGCGCGCACTGGGGGCCGTCCGTGTTCACCTCCGACGACCTCGGGGCGAGCTGGAGGGAACCCGCGGCCCCCGCCGTGCGGTTCCCGAAGGACACCGGGGCCTCGCTGGAACGGGTCTGGCAGCTGCATCCGGCCGGCCCCGAGGCGCCGGACGTGGTCTACGCGGGGACGGAACCGGCCGCCCTGTTCCGCTCGACGGACCGCGGCGAGTCCTTCGAGCTGGTCCGCCCGCTGTGGGAGCACCCGAGCCGCGGGAGCTGGGTGCCGGGCGGCGGTGGCGAGGGCCTGCACACGGTGCTGACGGACCCGGCCGACCCGGACGCGGTGACGGTCGCGGTCTCCACCGCCGGGGTGTTCCGGACCGTGGACGGAGGTGAGCACTGGGCCCCGTCCAACGAGGGGGTCTCGGCGGTGTTCCTGCCCGATCCGCATCCGGAGTTCGGCCAGTGCGTGCACAAGATCGCCCAGGACGCCGGGAACCGGAAGCGGCTGTACCTGCAGAACCACTGGGGCGTGTACCGCAGCGACGACGCCGGGGCCCGGTGGACGGACATCGGCGCCGGCCTGCCCTCCGACTTCGGCTTCGCGGTGGCCGCACACCCGCACCGGCCGGACACCGCGTACGTCTTCCCGCTGAACGCCGACTCCGACCGGGTCCCGGCGGAGCACCGGTGCAGGGTCTTCCGCACCCGGGACGCGGGCGCGACCTGGGAGCCGCTGACGCGCGGACTGCCGGAGGGGGACCACTACGGGACGGTGCTGCGGGACGCCCTGTGCACGGACGACGCGGACCCGGCGGGGATCTACTTCGGCAACCGCAACGGCGAGCTGTACGCCGGCCACGACGACGGGGACGGCTGGCGGCTGTTGGCCGAGCACCTGCCCGATGTCCTGTGCGTGCGGGCGGCGGTACTCGCCCACCGGATCGGCCAGTAGAGTGATCGCCCGTGGCAGCACGACCGTTGAACGAGATCGTCGAGCCGGGCTGGGCCCGTGCTCTGGAGCCGGTGGCGGCGCAGATCGCCGCGATGGGCGACTTCCTGCGCGCCGAGATCGCGGCGGGGAGGACGTACCTGCCCGCCGGGGCCAATGTGCTACGGGCCTTCCAGCAGCCCTTCGACGAGGTGAAGGTGCTGATCGTCGGCCAGGACCCGTACCCCACCCCGGGGCACGCGATGGGCCTGTCCTTCTCGGTGGCGCCCGACGTCAGCCCGTGGCCGCCCAGCCTCGACAACATCTTCCGCGAGCTGTACGCGGATCTCGGCGTGCCCCGGCCCGCCAACGGGGACCTGACCCCGTGGACCCGGCAGGGCGTGCTGCTGCTGAACCGCGCGCTGACCACGGCCCCGCGCAAGACCGGGGGCCACCGCGGCAAGGGCTGGGAGGCCGTCACCGAGCAGGCCATCCGGGCGCTGGCCGCGCGCGGGAAGCCGCTCGTGTCGGTGCTGTGGGGCCGGGACGCCCGCAATCTGCGGCCGTTGCTCGGAGAGCTGCCGGCCGTGGAGTCGGTACACCCCTCCCCCATGTCCGCGTCCAACGGGTTCTTCGGTTCCCGGCCGTTCAGCAGGACCAACGACCTGCTGGTCCGCCAGGGAGCACAGCCGGTGGACTGGCGGCTTCCGGCCGCCCAGTGATCATATCCGTTGAACGGTATACGACATTCAACGGATAAATACGGACAGAAGCCGCCCGTTGAGGCCCTGCCCGAACACGGTGTTCCGATAAGCCAGTAGCATGCGGCGCCATGAGCTCCCCCACTGGGCCCGCAAATGGCCTGCCCGTACGAATGCCGCGACCCCGCCCTGCCGGACGGCACCGCCGACCCGAGCCCGCGGTGGCGCCCGAGGGCGCGCCCGCGCTGGTGCTCGCCGTGCCCGGTGCCCCTTCGGCCGCCTCGCGGGGGCTCGCGGAAGAGATCATCAGCATCGGCCGCTCTGAGCTGCCGGGCCTGGACGCCCGCGTCGGCTTCCTCGAGGGCGACGACACCGAGGGCTCCGAGTTCCCGTCCCTGTCCGGCGTCCTGACCACGGTCGCCGCCGAGCGCGTCGCCCGCGCCGAGTTCGCCCGCGCCGCGGGCCACGACGTGCCCGCGCCCACCGGTCCGGACGCCGTGGTCGTCCCGCTGCTCGCCGGCCCCGACGCCGACCTGCTGCGCCGGATGCGCCAGGCCGTCATGGACTCCTCGGCCGCCGCCGAGCTGGCCGAGGTGCTCGGCCCGCACCCGCTGCTCGCCGAGGGCCTGCACGTGCGGCTCTCCGAGGCCGGTCTGGCCCGCGCCGACCGCGCCCGCCTGTTCACGGTCACCACCGCCGCCGACGGCATCATCGTGGCGACCACCGGCGGCGCGGAGGCCGTCCAGGTCGCCGGGGTCACCGGCATGCTGCTGGCCGCCCGCCTCGCGGTGCCCGTCAAGGCCGCCGCGCTCGACCAGGAGGGCTCGGTGGCCGCGGTCGCCGAGCAGCTGCGCAGCGAGGGCTCCACGCAGCTCGCGCTGGCCCCCTACCTGATCGGCCCGGAGGCCGCCGAGGGGCTGCTGGACACGGCGGCCAAGGAGGCCGACTGCGCGGCCGCCGAGGTGCTCGGCGCCTACTCGGCGCTCGGCAAGCTCGTCGTCACCCAGTACTCCGCGGCGCTCGGCATCACCCAGGGCGCCGCCGCCCACTGATCCGCACCAGGTCCGCGAGTACAAAGGGCCCCACCCCGGAGACAACCAGGGGGGGGGCCACAGGCCGGGGGGGGGTGGGGGGCAAGGCCCCCCGGGACGG
>NZ_JBHYVA010000051.1:0-22541 GCF_042750055.1 Streptomyces sp. NPDC059456 | reverse complement strand
ATGGCGGTGGTACCCGCCGCCTCCATGACCGACTCCGCCCTGTCCGTCACGGACAGGGCGCAGTCGTTCATGCAGCGATGATCAGCGGGGCCTCCAGGCGCTCCCACGCCCCGAGGACAGCCTTATGGGCATCTGGCTGCAGGTGAGCGTAACGCTGAGTGGTTTGGAAGCTCTCGTGGCCGAGGAGGTGCTGAACCTCGTACAGAGAGACTCCCTTCTGCACGAGCCACGACGCGCAGGTGTGGCGCATGGAGTGCGGCGGGTAGTGCGGGACGGGCTGTTGCTCGCCGTCCGTATCGAAGAAGGAGGCCTCGCCCACCGCCGGCCACCAGGTCTGCCGCCTCCAGTTGCCGTCATCGAGGCGGCGCCCAGCACGGCCCTTGGTGGTGGTGGTGAAGACGAGTGCGTCCCGCTCAAGCCGATGGGTGTGGCGTACAAGAGCCTCCAGGACATGGCCCGGAAGGGGTACCTCCCGGCGACTCTTCGAGCTCTTGGGGTACTCCTTGATCCCACTCTTGGTGTTGACCTCCACCACGAACAGGCGCGAGCGGCGCCGGTCAATGCGATGGCTGTGGAGGCCTGCGAGTTCACCCCAGCGCAGACCCGTATAGAAGCCCAACAAACACATGGTCCGCCACGGGGGCGAGAGTTCGTCCAGGACACTCTGCGCCTGGTCGAGGGTGAACCATTGCGGAGGCTTGACCGCGATGGTGGGCAAGTCGATGCTGCGGCAGGGACTCACCGGAAGCACGTCGTCGTCCACGGCTGCGCGCATGATGGAGGACGTTAGGTTGTAGGCGCGTCTGATCGCAGAGGATCCCACCTCCTTGTCCACCAACACACGGATCCAGGTCTGGACATCCATACGCGTGATATCCCCCATCTCCCAGGCAGCCCAATGTGGCAGAACGTGGTTTTTGATGTTGGAGGCATCGCCGCGCAGCGTGTGCGGCTCTACGACCCGCGCACCCCACCATCGGTCATGCCATTCTCCGAAGGAGATCTCGCCCGCGCGAGGATTTCGTAGGGTTCCGCGCGCGAACTGGGCCTCCTTGTCGAGGCCCCAGGCCCGAGCCTGCGTTTTCAGCGGAAACGACTCACTGAATCGGTCTCCAACCCGATTGCGTACGGTCGCCTGCCAGTTACCGGTTTTCAATCTGCGCAGGTACAGAACTGTTCCTTACTTGGGAGGTGAAGAGACCAATACAGCAGGGCAGGGTTAGTGGAGAGCCGTCGCGGAGGCCACCGTTCGGCTGCTAATGAACTCGTCGAGGCCGGCAACAGGGATACGCACACGAGACCGTCCCGTGCCGGTGCGCAGGTCGACGACGGGCAGGTCCCCAGCGGCGATGAAGCGGTATACCGTGCGTCGGTCGACATCCAGGGCGGCTGCGACAGCGGGAATGGAGAGCAAGCGCGAGTGCACAGAGAAAGCTCCTTTGGGCATCGAGGTGCTAAGCACCACGGCGAGGTATACCGAGCGGTCCGCGCAGCTCCACCGCCGAGCACAGCCACTGCGAACAGATCCAATGATCTGGAGAATCCGGGATTTCCGAATTCACGGATCGGGTGATAATTGCCTTGGCCACCCATCAATCCGGGTATCCCCGCTGGACTCCCGTTGCCCGCGCTCCGCCGCGAACTGCAGGTTAGGCCTGAGCACTGCGACGCCTTTGCCCATCTCCGCCGCATACGGCTCTGTGGACGATCCTCCGCCCCGCTGCCCGCAAGCGCTCACGGCCAGGTACCGCGAGCGGCCAGCGCACCCTGCAGTCAGTGGCCCCTCCCCTCGTGTGCTCGTGCGCTGGCGGGCATCCGTCCCCGTGCAGTTCGGTGGCCTTGATCTTGTGTCGCGCCTTGAAGCTCCCCATCAAAAGCCGGAAGGCCCGCACCCATCGAAGATGCAATTGCCCCCTGACCTGGGACTCTGCCAGGCCAGTACGTTGACATGGGTTGCCGTGCGATCTCCACTCAATGGACTGGGCTGCTGGTCTGCCACCAGCGAACTCGGCCAGGAGGGTTGCTGCCGCCCGCCGCCGCGACGAAAACGTACGAGCCGCTGGCGGCTGGCCCGTACCACAACCTAGCCATGGCCGGACTTCGCAACACAGTGGTCCGCCACCGCAGAACCCCGCAGGAGGAAAGGCTGTGGCCCGCCATCTTGAAGCCGATCGAAGCCGGCACGGCAGCGGGGAGGTTGGGCTCGGCTCCGGCTCAGACTTCGGCGACTGCCTGACCCAGAGGACGAGGAGACGGCCGCACGGGCACAAGAACCGGTTCCGCTTCCACGCTTTCACACTATCGTTGCGCCAACTTGCTCATGACGCCCCATGATTGCGCAGGAGAGCGGATGCAGCCTCTATATGTGGTTGAGTTTGACGTGTCACCAGCTTCTGATGCCGTTACTGACGTCGTGCCACGGCTGCGGAGGCATCTTGCAACCTGGCTGGGAGGCCCTTCCGGAAGCGGCCCCTCCGAGGCCGATCTCACCCGGTCTGGCGACACGCTCCTGCCGGCCAAGCCGCCCGGCCGTGAGCTGAGGCAGGCCTCGTGGAGGGTCGAGGAGGGCGACGACACCCACGCGCTGCGCGTCCACCTTTCCCACCCAGTCGACAGCGGAGCGCGGTTCGTCACCCAGGTGACCGTGGCCGACCTGGCAGACCGTGTGCTATTCCGAGTCGTGATGGGCCAGGAGATTCCGAGCGGTTGGCTGTCCCCTATACAGGATCCGCCCCTGTTTCGGCCGAACGTGCTGGGAGTCGCCTGCGGGGACGATGCTCTCAGCCTACGCACGCTGAGCCAGCGGGTGACCGGCCGATTCGAGCCCATCCGCCAGATCGAGCTGGTCTCGGTCCTTGCCGAGTCGTTGGCCTCTCCGACCCGCCTGCCGACGCTTGTGATGCATCCCCGTGACGACGATGCCTGGCAGGTCGCCCGTCGGGCCTCGTCACAACTCATGGGTCTTGCCCAGGTGGTGACCCTCAACTACGCAACCAGCCAGGCGCTCCTGCACGCCCAGCCTGCCCTGCGCGTCCCCGACGGCGGAGCCCTGCTCGCATGGCCTGACCTGAGTCTCTCGCACCCCAGCTATTCCCGTGCCGAGGTCACCACCGATGGGATGGTGGGCCATTGGATGCGAACCCTGGCAGAACTGTCCGTCCTGGCGCGCGGATCCGACAAGGGGTGGGAGTCGGCGCGCCATGCCGCGCAGCGCGCAGCCGCCAAGCGCGCGGCTGCTGAGGTCGAGGAAGCCCGCCGAGTGGGTGATGCAGCTGCCGAGCGGAAGGCACTGGAGCAGCGCATCCGTGTCCTTGAGGATGACGTCAGCACCTGGGAACAGCTGGCGATCTCGGAGGCGGCACGGGCGGCAGAGTTCTCGGGCAAGGCTGCTGAAGCCGCGAAACATCAAGAGGAAGCGACCCGATGGCGCCAGCTCTACCAGCAGGAGCGGGCATCCCAGAGCTCGGCACTGGGTGATCCGTGGGGTGCCATTCCAGACCTTCAGACGGGGGAGGCGCATGCAACGTACCGTGCCCTTGAGGCAGCATCCGAAGGGCGCATCGTCTTCACCCCCGGAGCCGAGCGCAGCTGGAAGGCGAGCCGCTACCGCTTCCCTGGGGAGATGACTGAGCAACTGGTCCTGCTCGCGAAAGCGGCGGCTGACCTGTACGAGCAACCGCAAGGCTCCATGCCCCACCTCGACGAGTGGTTCTCCACCCAACACAGATTGAGGGTTGCCACCAGTGACCTGACGATCAAGAATGATGCCGGTCTTCGCTGGGTGGAATTCGACGGAGAACGGCGGGACACCCTGCCACATGTGAAGGTCCGCGACGGGGTTGCCCACAGCGATTGCGGTCGTATCCACTTCGCCCTTGACCCCAAGGGCCGCCGCTTCATCGTGGACCACGTGGGCGTGAAGAAGTACTGAACACCGGAAGCCGCTGCTGCCGGACCGGGGTCACAGAGGTCCCGGCCCGGCAGCGCGCGCGGCGAAGGACTCTGACTGGAGTCTGCACGCGAAGCCGCGACGCCAGCCGGCATGTCACAGCCATCAGCTACGTTTGGGCTTGGCTGCTAGGGAAGTGACGGAAGGACCCAAAGTGAGCGATGTCGGCGAGCGCGCGAGGAATCGCTTGGTCATGCTTGATGGTCACTTCGCGCATCCCGTCAGAGTGGAACACGTCGAGACGATCGGCACTGGCGTCCTCCTTGTCAGGGTTCGTCACGCCAACGGAGCTCCAGATGAAACCCAGGTGCTGCAATCTGAGCTCGAGGCTGCCCTCGCGAAGGCTGCACCGAAGGCCGAGCTCGTCAACCCTCAAGATCTGTTTCTGTGGGTAGAGTCCCAGCGCATTAGGCACGCCTTCGCTCACGACCCGCTGTTCGCTGTTTCAATGAGCGGTGTCCGCGGCCTCCCGCATCAGATCGAAGCCGTCTATAGGCATATGCTGCCCCAGCCCCGGCTGCGATTCGTACTCGCAGACGACCCTGGCGCCGGAAAGACGATCATGGCTGGACTCCTCCTGAAGGAGCTTAAGCTTCGAGGAGCAGTCGAACGAATCCTAATTCTTAGCCCTGCACCGCTTACGACGCAGTGGCAAGACGAAATGCTCGAAAAATTTGACGAGCAGTTCGAGATCGTATCCGGCGAACAGGTCCGCAATCAGCTCGGCCAGAGCCCTTGGGAGCGCTTCCCGCTCGTCATCAGCAGCATTGACTTTGCGAAGCGCGACGATGTCCGCGATGATCTCCTTCGCGCACAGTGGGACCTGGTCATCGTGGACGAGGCCCACAAGGCATCAGCCTTCACGAAGCGGGGAAAAGATGAGCGGGTCGTAAAGACCAAGCGATATGTGCTAGTAGAAGGTGTGGCGCAACAGGCGGACCGACTCCTCCTCCTCACCGCGACGCCGCACTCAGGAGACGAGGATAGGTTCACCCGGTTCCTGGGCCTGCTAGACCCAGACCAATTTTCGACGCCTGATCTCGTAAAGAAACAGATTTCGAACGCAGGGAATCCCTATTTCTTGCGTCGCCAAAAAGAAGACCTCGTAGACGAGCACAATCACGCCCTTTTTGTCGCGAGGCACGTTCGGACTCAGCCGTTCCAGCTATCGACTGCCGAATTCAATCTGTACCAAGATGTCACGGAATACGTGAACACCTATCTGGGATCAAGCGGGGGCCCCCGCGGCAACGCAGTAGCTCTCGCACGCACGGTCCTGCAGCGCCGTCTCGCATCAAGCCTGGGAGCCATCAGGTCGTCGCTAGCCAAGAGGGCCGACCGCTTGAGCGACCTCGTCGACCAGCTGAATGTCATGGGGCCAGCGGATCGGAACCGCCGCCTGGCATCCCTCGGGCGCATGCCGGCGAACTCCGACTTCGAAGACGACGGGGAAACCGACTCGGACGACATCGACGAGATCATCGATGACGCCTTGGCCACAGAGGTCAGCAGCGCAGAGCAGATCTCCCAGCTGCGAGCTGAGGTGAGTGAGCTCCGGAAGCTCGTCTCCCACGCCGACAGGGTGCGGGACTTGGGGGAGGAAAGGAAACTGGCCGCGCTGCGAGAGTGCCTTGCGCGGGCAGAGTTCGAGGAGCTACGGGATGGCCGCGGGAAGCTCCTCATCTTCACGGAACACCGCGACACGCTGAGCTACCTCGAGGAGAACCTTCGCAGGCAGGGTTACTCGGTCTGCACCATCCATGGCGGCCACTCCCCTGCCGAGAGGAAGAGGATCCAGCACGACTTCCGGCAGAACAAGCAGATCTGCATCGCGACCGAAGCCGCCGGCGAAGGCATCAATCTCCAGTTCTGCCACCTGATGATCAACTATGACCTTCCGTGGAACCCGGTGCGCCTGGAGCAGCGCATGGGCCGGGTGCACCGCATCGGACAGAGTGCAGACTGTTGGATTTTCAACTTCTGCGCCACGAATACAGTCGAGGGTCAGCTGCTGGCGGGTCTCCATGCCCGCCTAGAGGCGATGCGGGCCGACCTTGACGGTCGCGTCTACGACGTAATCGGCGAACTCCTCACGATCAACGGCATCGACTTCGAGCGGCTCGTCAAGGAGACTCTGGCCAACCCCACCCGGGCGAACAGAGACGCAGCGGTCGCTGCCATCAACCGGCTCGATTCGGAAAAGTTGAAGGCGTACGAGAAGGACACGGGCATCGCCCTCGCTAAAAAGTACGTGGACATCGACTGGGTTCGAGGTCAGAACTTCCTCTCCGATGAGCGTCGCCTCATGCCGGAGTACGCGGAGGCGTTCTTTCTCCGCGCCGCCAATCGCCAGCGGCTTCGCGTCGAGCGCCGCGGAGACCAACTGCTCAGGATCGAGCACGTCCCCGTCGCCTTGCGAAGCGAGGACCTGGCTGCGGTCAAGCACCGCGGCCGACCGGCATCGGAGTACCGCAAGCTCACCTTCAGGAAGGAGCAGCGAGAGCGGGTCGAGCACGAGGACGCAGTACTGTGCTCGCCTGGCCACCCGCTGTTCGCGGCGCTCACTGAATCCCTTGAACGTGATCTTGCTGCCGAGAACGTCCCCCAGGGCGCCGCAGCGTTCATCGACCCCGGCACTCGAACGCCGTACTTCGTCCATCTCTTCGCCTATGAAGTGGTGGGAGAAGACGTTCACGGCAGCTCGGAGCTAGCCTTCGCAGAGGTCGTGGCCGTAATAGAGGACCATGACGGCCTCCACCGCGGGCCCGCAGACGTCCTTCACACCCTCACTCCTGCGACACCCCCAGAAGCGCGCCAGGCGACGGCCCTTTCGCCTGAGCAGATCAAGACGGCGACCGACTGGTTGCGAGTCGAAGTTCAGCTGGCGCGGAGTACAACAGAGCGGAACAGTCGACTCGATCAAGCCAATCTTCGCGCCTCCTACCTCAAGGAGGCGATGGACGCACAGAAGCATCGTCTGGAGAACCGTTGGGACGCCTACGATGCCAAGGTCGCTGCAGGCGACGACTCGTACAGGCTGCAACGGGACAATGCGGCACGCCAGCTCAAGGAGCTTCAGCATCGGCGAGCCTCCAAGCTGGAGTCGCTCAATCGCTTGGGTGTTGTGCGCTCGGGCAAGGTGACGCACCTGGGCTCCGCCTCTGTAGTGCCGCCCAGCACGCCGGAAGACCCAGACGTCGACGTCATGCGTCCCGCCAGCAAGGAGGTCGAGGAGGCTGCGGTCGCGGTGGCCATGGCCTTCGAGGTGGAGCAGGGCTGGGATCCCGAATATTTGGGACATCTGATGGACGGAAGCGGCTTCGACGTCCGATCGACACGGACGCTGTCTGACGGCAGCACGCAGGTGCGCCGGATAGAGGTAAAGGGGCGCAGTGCCGCTTCGGGCGACGTGGGCCTGTACCGGACCGAGTGGTACGCCGCCCAGCGGTGGGCAGCGGGCTTCTGGCTGTACGTGGTCTACAGCGCGACGACTAGCCCAGTGTTGATGAGAGTGCAAGACCCGTACCACACCCTGCCCAATGTGTCCGAAATCCGGCAGGTTACCGGCTATCGCGTACCGGGCGCTAGCATTCGAGCTCACGCGGTTACAGAAGCCTGAGCTGCGGAGCGAGAGGAATAGAGTGCGCGACAGCAGTGACAAGCGGCTGATCGAAGACGTCATCCCGATTGACGTCATCAGCCGCACCAGTGCCAGCGAGAAGGTCGGCGGCCGCGTCGGCCACCCCGCCTCGCTGCACCTCTGGTGGGCTCGGCGACCGCTCGCGGCCTCCCGCGCTGCTGTCTACGCGGCACTGGTGCCGGCGGATGGACGCACCCGCACGCTCGAGGAGGAATCGGGGTTCTTCGACTCGCTCTGCACCTGGGGGGGCGATGAACACGCGATCCGCACGGCCCGTAACGAAGTCCTTGCTGCGAGCAACGGAACTCCGCCCAAGGTCGTTGATCTCTTCTCCGGGGGAGGAGCCATCCCCCTTGAGGCGCTTCGCCTCGGGTGCGATGTCACAGCCAACGAACTGAACCCGGTCGCGCACCTCATCGAGCGCATGCTCATGGAGTTTCCGCAGAGCTACCCTGGGCTTGCGGACGACGTGCGTAAGTGGGGCCAGATCTGGGTCGACTCTGCCTGGCAGGACCTGGCTCAGTTTTACCCGACCGTCGACGGTGGCACCGGGCAGCAGCACCTCCTCGCCGACGATGAGACCGAGCAGCGACTCCCCTTGGCGTATCTGTGGACGCGCACCGTTCGCTGTCCCAATCCAGCGGTCCAAGAGCATGACGCCCATCTCGTACGGCAAACGTGGTTGGGCCGGAAGAAGAACCGGCTCGTCGCCCTTAAGCCCGTGGTTGACCGCAAAAAGCTGTCGCTGCGCTACGAGGTGGTTACCGCCGCGACCGAAGAAGCACTTGGATTTGACCCCGCAGAAGGCTCGCGGGGCGGTGAATTGTCATGCCGCATTTGCGGTGCCCCCGTCACCGGCCAGCACGTCAAGGCCGAGGCTCGTGCCGGCCGTATGGGCACGGCCCCCCTCGCCGCGCTTGCGGCAAAGCCTGGGCGCAAGGGGCGCGATTACCTCGCCGTCGGCCAATACGAGCTTCCGGACGACGCGGAGTGCTTGAAGCGCCTTGAAGAGTTGCCGGTTGATCCCCTCACCGAACCACTTCCCGGCACGATGCGCATCACCGGCGGCACTTGCATGGTTTACGGGTTCGCTCAGTACCGTGACCTGTTCACCCCCAGGCAGCTTCTCGCGCTGAGCACCTTCGCCTCAGGCATCCACACGGTTTACGAAAAGGCCTGCGACGAGGGAATGGAGCCAGGTCGGGCCGGCGCCATGGCGACCGCCTTGGCAATGGCTCTCAACAGAGTCGCCGACCGATTGTCGAGCCTGTGCCGACTCGACACCAAGAACGAGGGCGGAACGAACACGTTCGCCCGGCAGGCGCTGCCCATGGTGTGGGACTTCTACGAGGCCAATCCCTTCGCGGGTGCCTCTGGAGACGTACGCAAGTACCTCAAGGAAACCGCCGACCTCATCGATCGACTGTCGACTCTCCCGAGGGCTGCCACCTGTGTCCGCGGCTCTGCCGCAGCCCTGCCTCTGCCGAGCGACTCCCAGGACGCGGTCATCACAGATCCGCCGTACTACGACAACATCTCGTACGCGGACCTCTCGGACTTCTTCTATGTCTGGCTCAAGCGGTCGGTTGGCTTCCTGTACCCGACTGATCTCGGTGGGGAGCTGACACCGAAAAGGAGTGAGGCGGTTGTCGCCGCCTACCGCCACGCCGGCGACAAGGATGAAGCCCGGCAGCACTACGAAGACCTCATGGAGCGTTCGTTCACCGAGGCCCATCGGGTGCTGAAGCCTGGTGCGCCGTTGGTGTGTGTCTACGCACACAAGACCACCTCAGGGTGGTCCAGCCTCGTAGAGGCACTCAAGAACGCAGGCTTCACCATCACTGAAGCATGGCCTCTTGACACGGAGATGCCGGAGAGGGCCGTCGGCCGCGGCACGGCCAGTCTCGCCTCCTCCATCTTCCTTGTGGCACGAAAGCGCAGGCCCGACGCAGGCGTGGGCAGCGAAGCCGAGGTTATGGCCGAGCTCGATCAGATCATCATGGAACGCCGGGCACGTCTGGAGGAGCTCGGCATCACAGGATCGGACCTCGTCATCGCAACCGTCGGGGCCGGACTTCGCGCCTTGACCCGGTACGAGCGTGTCGAGCAGGACAACGGAGAGGTACTGCCGGCTGAGACGTTCTTGGAGATGGTTCAGAGCCGAGTCCTGGACGCCATCTTCGGGTCGCTGGCCGGTACCGACGCTATTACCCGCTACTACGTGGCAGCGCAGTACTCCTACGGGTACGCCGCAGTTCCCTTCGATGAGGCGAACAACCTCTCCCGGATGACCGGTGCCAACCTGGACGGTTCCGGTGGACTGACAACGGGCCCCAATCCGCTCGTCTCCAAGGTCAAATCCACAGTCGTTCTCAGGGATTTCGAAGACCGCGGCGACGATGAGCGTCTGGGACAACCCGACACCGAAGCAACCGGGACGATGCCACTCTACGAGCTTGAGTCGTCAGCCACGCCGCCCCTCATTGACGTTGCGCATGGGGTCCTTTGGCGTGCAGAGCACCGCTCGGCCGACGTTCGCCCGTACCTGATGTCAGTAAACGTCGACGTGATCGCACTCCGCCAGGTCATCCAGACTCTGGCCGGCCGGGCCCTGCGCTCCAGCTCCAGCGAGACGAAGAGCCGAGAAGCGAGTGCGGCGGAACGACTCCTTGTGTCGTGGAGAACGATCATCGGTGAACGAGGACTGCTCTGAGTGTTGGCCATCCACAACGTTGAAGCACAGGGGGTTGGAACGCTGTGAGTTCGAGCTATCGGCTGTCGCCCTGGACGGAGGTCGCACGTCCGCATCAAGACGTGGCGGCGGGCGTCCTCGACATGGGCACCTATGCGGCCAACCTGGCCGGCGTCTTCCGAGGCAGGCCAGGTATCGCGCCTGTCTATACCGAGGCCGGTAGGTTCTACCAGGCGACGTACCTCACCAAGAAGATGAGGGAGCTGCTGACCGACGTCATGGACGTCCTGTCAGGGGGAAGCGGCTCCCATGTCCTGCAGCTGCGTACGCCGTTCGGTGGCGGAAAGACGCACAGTTTGGTTGCCCTCCTCCACCTGGTTCGTGACCGCAGCGCCTCGGTTGCTGCGTGCACGGACCTGAAGGACATTGCCGATCCAGGTGATGTGCAGGTTGCTGTGCTTTCCGGTGAGGAGCTGGATCCTCTCTCGCCTATGAGGGCGACGGGCGTCGAGACGCACACCTTGTGGGGAGAGCTTGCGGCGCAGCTCGGACGCTACGAACTCGTTGAGCAGCACGACGTAACGGGATCCGCTCCCGGCGGAGATGTCCTGCGGCAGGTCATTGGTGACAGCCCAACCCTCATCCTCCTGGACGAGGTCCTGATCTATGTCGAGAAGGCCATGGCGCTCCCGCGAGGAGAGTCCAACGCCGGCCGCCAGGCCATGTTGTTCGTCCAAGCGCTCACTGAAGCGATCAGTGCGCAGCCGCGGGCTGCCATGGTTTACAGCCTCCAGGCGAGTGTCGGCGAGGCTGTCGGGGCCGAGGGGCTTCTAAGCGACCTCGACAAGCTTGTTGCCCGAGTGGACGCCAAGCGCGAGCCCGTTGCCGGCGACGAGGTACTCCGCGTCGTTCAACGACGGTTGTTTGCGGAACTCGGCGACGAGGCCATCCATCAGGACGTTGCTCGGTCCTATTCGGATCTCCTCCGAAAGCAGCTCCTAGCCGCGGCGGAAACCGGGGATGCTCGTCGAGAGGCTGAGGCGGCCGCAGACTCTCTTGAGAAGCGGGTCCTGGCTGCGTATCCCCTGCACCCTGACCTCCTTGACCTCATGTATCACCGCTGGGGGTCGTTGCCTTCCTACCAGCGGACCCGTGGCGCGTTGCAGTTCCTGGCGGCCGCGGTCCACGCCTTGTGGCGATCGGGGGCTAAGAGTCCCCTCATCGGTCCCGGCGACATCGACTTCACGGACGAGGCAACCCGGGGCGCCTTCTTCTCGCAGGTAGGCGAGCGGGAGCGGTACACGTCAGTTCTTTCGAGCGACGTAACGTCGGAAAATGCAGGCTGCACGACGGTCGACCGGACGCTCGGGGCAGACAGCCCGATGATCGCGCAGCTACAGGTGGGTACTCGCGTAGCGACGGCCATCATGCTGTACAGCTTCGGAGCGCGCGAGGGCGAAGATCGTGGCGTCCTTGAGTCAGACCTGGTTCGAAGTGTCCTTGTGCCTGGCTTGACGCGGAACGTTGTCATCTCCGCGTTGCACGACCTACGTGAGGAGGAGCTGTACCTCCACTACACGGGACGTCGATACCGATTCGAACCAACTCCCAACCTCACGAAGCTCGTCCGGGACGAGGCCACAAAGCTCAGCTCCGCAGAGGTCCTCACCGAGGTACGGGGAGAGCTCGAGAGGCAGCTGCAGGGCACTAGGGGGGTTGCCCTCTGGCCAGAAACGCCTGGTGGGATCGATGACGAACGCTCGCTGTTCACGGTCGTCTATCTGCACCCGGACTGGTCTGAGGATCGTGATCCGCAGGCTAAGTTCATCGAGCAGGCAGGTAAGGGGAGTCCTCGGCGATACCGAAACGGTCTTGCCCTGGTAGTCCCGGACAAGTCCCAGTTCGACCTCGCCCGACACGCGATAAGGCTGCGACTGGCAGCTGACTCGCTCTTGGCCCAGGCCCGAAAGTACACCTTCAGTCCCGAGCAGATCGACGAGCTCCGGGACAAGGCTGGCAACGCTCGGCGTGACGGGTCTGTGGCGATCGGCGCCGCTTACAGCACGGTGGTCATTCCCACGAGGTCGCGGACGGGTGACGCACCTTACGTACTTGAGCCTTCAGATCTGCGCACCATGCTGGCAGCAGGCCGCGCGCTCCACGAGCGTGTGGTGGAAGCACTCAGCCAGCGTGTGTTCACGTCCGTCACCGCTGCCAGGCTCGTCGCCCTAGCAGGGCTGGGGCCGGACCGCAGGGTGGTCACCTGCGCGGACTTGGTGGACTGGTTCTATAGCTACTACGAGTTCACCAAACTGTGGGACAAGAAGGCCATCTCCTCGGCCATCGCCAAGGCAGTCTCCGACGGTGAACTCGGCTATGTGGTGGGCATCGTCCGCGACGAGGAAGGCGTGGTTCCCCGTGAGGCCCGCCAAGTCCGCTTCGGTGAACGACTGACGGCCGATGAGATCGACCTCTCTGCCGACGCAGCGATCCTCTGGCGTGATTACGCCCATGAGTGCCGCCAGTCCACCATCGAGCCGGCCCCCGAGACGCCGGAAGACGAGGAAGCGGTTCAGCCCCAGCCTGCTCCCCCGGCTCCGCCCACAAGCCCGCAGGTAAGCACGCAGACGAGTCGCCCGCCAGTCGCTGGAGAGCCCAGCGATGTTGTGCGAGTCGTCGACGTTCGGGCCGTCATCGACAGGGCTGGCCTCTTCAACTTCGGGCGGACCCTCTCCTGGCTGAGGGAGCAGAAGGGGGATGTTCGCATCGAGGTCAGCCTTCACGCCGAAGGCGAGTTCGGGCGAGTCGCATTCCGGAACGGCTTCGTGGAACCCCTCGAGGAAGCAACACAGGACCTCGACATCAACACGCAGTAAACACCGCCGTTCTCCACCGGCGATGCGGCGACGCGCACGGCACGAGGCACATCCCTCACCCTGCGCGTCGCCACAAGCTTGGTCGACGTCAGCCCCTGTACTTCACGACGCTTCTCTGCATATTTGTGGCGGCTGTGCACGCATGACTTTCCTGACCTGCTGGGCTGGATACAGGTGAGGGAAGGAGACGGGCGGCTGTGTGGAGTAGCCGATCGCACTAAGCGGAGGAACAGTGCAGTTCACGGTCGTGCCTCCGGGTGGACGGCAGCCGAGGGGGCTACGGTCCCAGGCATTGCTTGTCAGTAATAACGGATGGAATGACTTCGGCTTCGTCACCATGTTTCACCTGGTCATCTACGACCAAGACGGCCGGCGCCACGGGATCGGTGAGGTGAAGATCGGCGAGTTGGGCATGCACTCGGGCCTGGAGCAGAGCCCGAAGCGCCCAGGTCGGGTTGTGCGTATCCCTGAGAGCTTTGAGGTGCTCGGAGAACGCCTCTTTTCCCTCGGTCAGGACGACACGTACTACGAGCGCCTACGCCAGCTCGGCGACGCAGTCCGCATTTCTGTCCTCACCGCACTCAAGGACATGGCATTCAGCGAGACGATCTTCGATCGCGTCCAACACGAGAAGGTAACGCGCGAATCTCTCATGCGGTTCTTGAAACCGAGCGCTGTAGAGGAGCAGTTTCGCCGAATCGCCCAAGGCGGTTCCCGCGTGTCAGGCTTCCAGGTAGCCTACGAGGCCCCGGTTCCCGATGGGGGTGGGGGCAAGTCTACAATCCTAGAATTCGGGGTCTCCCCGAATTCGCGGCCATCAACGAATATTCATGTATTGACCGGGCGAAACAGTGTCGGCAAATCCTTCCTCTTGAACAACCTGGCACGTGCCGTCGGCGACTACAGGGCTGACCCTCAATCGGTAGGGCGAATCGTCGAATACGACCGCGGCGCCCGCAGCTCCTTTGCGAATCTAGTCAGCGTCACCTTCAGCGCCTTTGACGAGTTCCCACTTCTCGCCGACGATGACGTTGCAATTTCATACGCTTACGTAGGACTGAAGATACCATCGACGGGAACTCGAACACCTCGCGTTAAGACGCCCACCCAGCTGCAAGCTGACTTCGCCGATGGTGTCGAAGCGTGCCTAACCGGGGAGCGTGCAGACCGGTGGGCTCGGGCCCTGAGAACCCTGCAGTACGCGAGCAGCGGATTCCTTGAAGAAGGCTGGCTAGAAGATTTCCAGTCTACGCAGAGTTCGAATATCCGCCGGCGCAAAGCGAAGCAGCTGTTCGTCGGACTGAGCTCTGGGCACAAGGTTGTCCTCTTGACCATGACCCGACTGGTGGAGCATGTCACTGAGCGCTCACTGGTCGTTCTTGACGAGCCTGAATCTCATCTACACCCGCCACTGCTGGCGGCATTTATACGCGCCCTGTCCGACTTGCTAACCGACCGCAATGGTCTGGCGGTCGTCGCAACCCACTCCCCCGTCGTCCTCCAAGAGGTCCCCGCCTCCTGCGTATGGAAGCTGCGGCGTTACGGGCGACAGCTGAGCGCCGACCGGCCAAGTCTCGAAACATTCGGCGAGAACGTTGGCGTCCTCACGAATGAGGTATTCGGGTTGGAAGTAACCGACTCCGGATTCCATCGCGACCTAAAGGCGGCCGTGCGCCAAGGCCTCTCATACGAGAGTGTTCTCGGTCGATTCGGTGGACAGCTTGGAGGAGAAGCGAAGGCCATTGTTCGCTCCCTCATCGCTGTTCGGGATTCTAACGACACGGAAGGGCCGTCATAATGTGGACTGTTCCGCGCCCGACCCTCTCCGCCCGCACGGCTTATGCACTGTGCATCGAAAAGTCGAGACCGAAAACCAGAGCACGCCTTCAAGCCCTTGAGGAAGAGGTGGTCAATGCGGCCATACAGTTCGACGCCGCAGCCTCCTCAGCCTCTCTCCACACACTGGGCGACCTGAAGATCAAGCCCGCCGACGATTTGGACAGGGAAGATCTAAGGAAGAATTACACGCAGCGCATGCTATCTCGCACAGACAGGGCGGCAAGAGATGAGTACGACAAGCTGAAGGATGCGGCCCCTCTCGGCCGCTGCCCTCTTTGTGGTCACCGTGACGTCGAGACCCTCGACCATACGCTACCTAAAATTCACTACCCACTGCTGGCCGTGGTCCCCACCAACCTGGTCCCCGCCTGCCTCAAGTGCAACATGGTAAAGAGCGACACCGATCCAAGCGAGGCCGGCGAACAGGCGCTACATCCATATTTTGACGACATCGGAAAAGAGCAGTGGCTCTTCGCACGAGTAATTGAAGAAGCTCCCGCCGTCGTCAAGTACTTCGTCGTACCTCCGAACACGTGGGACGATGTTCTCGCCACTAGAGTGCGCGGGCACTTCAAGACATTTGGCCTCGCGGACCTATACGGATCCCAAGCTGCTCGAGAGATGAATGGGCTGCGGCACGTCCTGAGGCGGAAGGCTCCATCGATGATCGGACCGCATCTCAAGGACGAGGCAGATGGACTGGCCGACGAGGACCCCAACCTCTGGCGGGCCGTCATGTACCAAGCTTTGGCAGGCAACCCCTGGTACATCAATGGTGGCTTCGCGCTGGAGTAGCCACCCCGCGACGGTTCGTGGCAGGGTCGTCCTCATGCGGATTCTCGTGATGGGCGGCACCTGGTTCCTTGGCCGAGCGATCGTTGACGATGCGCTTCGACGCGGGTGGGAGGTAACGACGTTCAATCGGGGCCGCTCCGGTGTGGTCGAGGGCGCCGACACCGTCCGGGGTGACCGGACAAGCCCCGACGACCTGAAGCGGCTTGCCTCACGCGGACCGTGGGATGCCGTGATCGACACGTCCAGCAGCGAGTTCCCACCCCGTGACGTGCTCCTCGCCACCGACATCCTGCGCCCGGCCGCCGCCCGGTGGGTGCACATCTCCACGGTGTCCGTCTACCGAGGTTGGCCCCACCACCCGCTCACCGAGGACTCCCCACTGTTGGAGTGCCCGCCGGATGCCGATGATGCGTTCGGGCACACCGGCGCCGACGGCAGCCCGACGAAGTACGGGTTCCAGAAGGCCGGCGGAGAGGGCGCCGTACGCACAGCCTTCGGGGACGACGTGGTGCTCCTGCGCCCCGGGGTGATCTTGGGGCCTGGCGAGTACGTCGGCCGCCTCCCTTGGTGGCTCACCCGTGCCCAGCGCGGTGGCCCCATCCTCGTTCCGGCGCCGGCCGCCCAGACGATCCAGCCCGTGGACGTACGAGACGTCGCCGCCTTTGCCCTCGATCGAGCCGGTGGCACCGGCGGCCCCGGCCAGGAGTTCAACATCGCCCACCCCCAGGGCATCAGTTGGGCCGACTTCATCGCTGAATGCCTGGCCGTTACTGGCAGCACTGGCAATCCAGTGTGGGCCGATGTGGCGACGCTCACCGCGCACGGTGTGAAGCAGTGGACGGAGCTTCCACTTTGGCGCACCCACTCCGGGGTGTGGTCCGTAGACCCCTCCCGCGCTGTGACAGCCGGGCTCCACTGCCGTCCGCTTGCCGACACCATTGCCGACACCTGGGCGTGGATGCAGGCAGATGGCCGACCAGTCGCACACCCGAGGTGGGCCGAACATGGCGTAGACCCCGCCAAGGAAGCCCGGATCCTCGCCGCTCTCGGCCACCCGTAGGAACAGGGGGCAGAGTCAGGGTTCGATGGACAGGAGTCCGCTCCCCGTACCCAGTTGCCTCGGCGCCGAGAGGCGCCCGAATTCCTCGATCTGTTCGCCGAGCGTGACGGCCACCCGCGTCTCTCTGAACGTGGGGGCCGTCAGAGCCCGCCGCAAGGCGCCGGTGCGCTCCAGGAGCCCCGCCACACGCTGTTCCGCCGGGATCGCCCACACCGCCTCCAGCGTCGCCGCCGCCGCGTCCAGGTCCCCCCGGAGCAGCTGCGCAGCGGCTAGGTCGGCCGCGGCCTTGCCCCGTACTGGTATCGACTGCCGGGCCAGCGGCCGGGACGCGACCAGATCCAGCGCCCGCTGCGCCGTCATCTCCGCCCCTGCCCCGTCGCCGACGAGCAGGGCGGTAGTGCCGTTGGACATCAGCAGCCGCTCCTCATTGAAGGCGAACTCACCGCCGACATCGTCGTGCAGCGCGTCCCGCTCGCCGCTGTCCTGCCGCGTGGACGCGATGAGCGCCCGGGTGGTCCGCTCCCTGTCCCCGAGGTGCCCGTGGGCGCGGGCCTCGATGGACAACAGCCGTCGCCTGGCTGTGTCGCCCAGACCGGCATAGGCCAGCGCGGTCCGCGCATGCCGTACGGCCTCTGAAGGACGGCCCGTGAAGTACGCGCAGATCGCCAAGGACCCAGTGGCATAGGCCCGTAGCGGATCGAACCGCGCCATCTCCCCGTACAGGGCTGCCGACCGGGCGAGGCGTGCCGAGTCGTCCAGGGCGCCGAGGTCGAACGCGGCGGTCGACAGCAGCGCGCACGCCTGCCCCGCCACGATCAGCAGGTCCTGCTGCTGCACGGGCACCTTGGTGAGTCCCCGTTGATGCTCCGCCTCCGAGCGCAAGACCTTCGCCCGTCGGAACACATCGAAGGCGCTGACGGCGCCGTACGAGCGGGCGAGAGACAAGGCGTCGTCGCGGAGTTGGTCGATGGTCGTGTCGGATACGGACTGCGCGGCGGCAGCACCCGCCTCATCAGCGGCGTCACGTGCGGTCATGGCGATTTCACTTTCGAGGTCGTACGCAGTGGGAGTCACCGATGTCGATGTCGACAGCGTGGGCGGTGGCCCGAACAGTGCCGCGGCCTCCACGTCGAAGAGCTGCTCCAGCGCCCGGCACGTGTCCGGTCCGGGGATGGTTTTGATCCGGCCGGACGTCCATCGCCGGAACTGTGCCTCAGACACCGACATGCCCTGCACGCCGGCTTGTGAGGCCGCGCGCTCGAACGCCGCGACGAAGTCCCTGTAGCGCCAGTGCCGTTGCTGGACTAACACGCGCAGCAGCGTGGCCGGATCGTCCATCAGTCGCTCCCTCAAGGTCAGGAGACGGGCCACATCGCGCCCCGCTCCACTTCGTGCCTACCGGTCAACACCCCCATTGCGCAATGAAATCCGTGCAGATGACATCGCCGTGCCACCTCCGTGACACCCCGGTCACTCTGGCGAGCACCAGATGACACCTACCGCGTCGTGGTCGTGACACCCGTACCCGGGGGACTCTTACGCCACCTCGACGGCCTCCAGTGAAAGGGAGTGGAACGTGAGCAGCCCTCGGCTTCCCCGACGAACCCCCGGCGCGACCAGCACGCGCTACGAGGCCGTCGTGGCCCCGTACGCGGAGACGGTCGCCGGTTCCCCGTTGGAGCGCCGCGGTCTGCCCCGGGCCGCCGAGGCGTTCCGTAGCCAGAACGGCGACCCCTCCAGTTGGAGCTCCGCCCAGTTCGACGCCTTCCTCGGTCTCGGGGGAGCCCAATGAGCACGACCACGGAGGCGAACGTCTGGGTCACGGAGGACACGGGGCACCGGTTCCTCGGTCGGGACGTCGCACACCCCGCCAGCGGACGTCGCGGAACCGTGGGCGCGGTCCTGGTCTACGTATCGAAACTCACCGGCAGGCCAGTCAGGAAGGTGGCGCACATGCGCCCGATGGACCACTCGGGTCGGGAATGGACCGCCGATCCGGACACCCTCCAGCCCCTACGGCCGATCTCCCAGTCGGCACCGGACTGCGGCACGCACAGCTGAAGAAGCTTCCCGCCCGTTGCCGGCCAATCGGTCGGCAGCGGGTGGGGAACGGCGTCCCAGGGCGCCGCGCAACAATCCGGCGAGGTGCGCATGGCACCGGACCGGCGGCTAGCAGAGCGGATCAGAACGGCCCACCCCGGGCAGTCACCCTTCCATCAAGGAGATCAGTCATGCCGAAGCCCAGGCGAGAGAAGCAGAACCACCTGATCTACGCGGACGTCGTGGACTCCAAGTCCAAGGCGGGCGTGTGGATGGGGGAGCGCGCCTCCTTCCGCGACAAGCAGGCCCGGATCCTCGAGGCAATGAAGGACCGCACCGACTGGGTCAACCTGGAGGGCGCCGTCATGGTCATCAGCACCGAGCCGGCCGGTCTCACGGTCATCGCGCCGAACCCGACGCTCCCCGGCGTGATCGTCCTCTCCGACGGCGGTTCCCCCGCGGCCTCTGCCCGGCTCCAGGCCGACGCCGAGGACCAGGTCCGCGCCGTCATGGCCGAGCTGGGCATCGCCGAAGAGGAAACGGCGGCCTGACCCAGTGGCCACTCCCCAGCTGCTGTGGGGGAAATACTTCCAGTACGACCGGAACGGGGAGGCTGTCCTCCTCGACCCGGTCACGCTGGAGAGTGTGCTTCTCGACTCCGGCGAGGTCTCTGACCTCGCCGGGGTCCCCCCGACCGCCACGCACTTAGCCCTCGCTGGGCTCGGCTTCACCCAGGACGGCCCCGCGGCCGACCGCCGTGAAGCACTCCACCACCGCCTCCACGCTCTGGGTATCGACCCGACGCCGCGCCGGATCAGCGGCCTCCGGGTGGTGCTCACCGACCGCTGCAACATGGCCTGCACGTACTGCTTCGTCGACACCAACAGTGGCAAGCCGGACATGACGGAACAGGAGCTCGCCGCCGGCCTTGAGTTGCTGTTCGAGCAGAACGCGGGGCAGGAGGAGGTCTCGATCCAGTGGTTCGGCGGCGAGCCGACCATCCGCTTCGACCTCATGCAGTACGGCGATGAACTCGCCGACACCCTCGCGGCCCGCTACGGCGTAGCGCGGGTCCGGCGCACGGTCGTCACCAACGGCGCCCGCCTGACGGATGAGGCCCTCGACCACTTCGTACAGCGCGAGTACGGGGTGGGCATCTCCATCGACGGCCCTCCGGGGATCAACTCGGCGAACCGGCTGCTCCTCGGCGGACAGCCCGCGGACGACCGGATCCGCCGCAACGTCCGGCGCCTGGTCGAGGCGAAGGGCCTGCACGTCGGCTGCAACCTCACCCCCACGGCGTCGAACATCGGGCGCCTGGCCGAGAGCGTGCAGTGGATCATCGACGACCTCGGCCTCAAGTTCATCTACGTCAACACGCCGATCCCCACCGGGGGTGAGTGGCGGGTGAACGGCGCCGACCTCGCCCGGGAGCTCTACGAGGCCCGCCTGACCGCGCTTGGGAAGGGCGGGATGCTGTTCTCCGTCCTCGACCGAGCCTTCCAGGCCCTCGACACCCGCCGGCCGATGCTGTTCGACCACATGCAGGGCGACCGCAGCCTCAACGCCGCCCTGCTGCCCGGGAACCGGGTCAGCGTGTGCGACATCAACTTCACCGAGCCCTCGTTCCTCCACACCCTCGACGACCTGCGGTCCGACCCCACCCTCCTCACAAGGGCGACGAAGAAGGTCGCGCCGCTCCCCGAGTGCGGCGACTGCCCGGCGCTGGCCATCTGCGGCGGCCCGTCCCGCAACGAGCAGGCGCTCGTCGGCGGCAGCACCCCAGACCCGCAGATGTGCGCCTTCTACACCAGCACCGTGGCCATCGCGGTGTGGGACAACACGGGGGTGCAATGAGCGCCCCCGCCCGTACGGCGCTGGTCTCGACAGCCGGCCACTGCGAGGTTGCGTGCAGCTTCTGCTTCCGGGCCGACCGCGCCCGCGGCTTCCTCACCACCGCGACGTACACGCGTGCCCTGTCGCGGCTGAAAGAGGCTGGGGTGGAGGGCGTGTGCCTGACCGGTGGTGAGCCGACCCACCACCCGGACCTCCGGCAGCTCGTCCGCCTGGCCCTCCAGTTCGGCATGACGGTGTCCATGGTGACCTCGGCCCGCTTGGAGGCTGAGGTCACCGCCCTCGCGGAGGTCGGTCACCTCCTGACCAACGTGACCGTCTCCGCGGACTCGCAGGGCGCGATGACACTCGGCCGCACCACCCGGAGCGCGGCCTCGGCTGTCGCGACACTGGACGCCGTGGACACCCCCTCAAAAGTCCTTCATCTGACCTACTGGGATGTGGACGGCGAGGAAGTCGCGCAGCTCGCCGGCCTCGTGGCGGGAACTGGGATCGACGTCCAGCTGAGCCCCGTCCTCCTCTCCGAAGACGCCCTGAGCCGGGACAGCCGATCGGTCCAGGACTCCCTGCGGCAGAGGGCGCGCGATACGGCGGCCCTCGGTCAGTATTTCCTCCTGTCGAACGGATACCGGTCCTACCTCGACGATCTTCGGCGGATGCAGCTGTCCGAGGAGGAGAGCCACCCATGCCGGTCGGCAACCCTCTATGTGTCCGCCAAGGGTGAGGTGCGGCGCTGCCCCTACGGCGCATCCGAGATCAGTGTTCATGCCCCACGTACTGAGATCAGAGCCTTCCTCGACGCGCAGGCCACGGACCGCGTCGTACCCGACTGCGCCGCCATCTGCCGCCCCGCCTCCCGCGACTGCGCGGCGGCCTGACCCTGGAGGTTCACGTGCAACCGTCGGTCTCCGTCACCGACCCTCACGACTTCAGCAACCACTGGAGGCAGCCGCCGAACTTCCGTATGCAGGTCCCGTTCGACTATCTGTTCTTGCCGGCGATCGACGTCCTCGACCACGTCCGCCGGGATGAGGAAGTGCGGTTCACGATCCTCGGCGAAGACGACTGGAAGGTGCGCATGGACCGCACCGCCGCATTCCAGACGGCCCCTGTCGATGAGATCGCCACGTGGCCGTTCCGCCTGGTGCACTTCAACCTCACCCGGTTCTACGGCGAGCTCCTGGACGGCTTCCAAGAAGAGGTCATGGTGCCCTGGCGCACCTATCTGTCGGCGCAGGGATTCACGTGGCAGCGGTGCGCACCGATCCTCTTCCTGTCCACCGAAGGCGCGGCCTCGACCTACCACAACGACAACTCGCACGGTCTCGTGTGGCAGGTCCAAGGGGTCAAGACCTTCCACAGCTACCACAACCCCGACAAGCACTTGGAGCCAGAAGCCGCGGTCCTCGGCGAGACCACAGCCGAGGTTCCCCCGCCGCACAGGGAGGCGGACCGGCAGTCGGTGACGATGCAGCCAGGTGACCAGCTGTGGAGCCACGCCCTGACGCCGCACTGGGTCACCACGGAATCGCCGCTCGCGCTCAGTGTCACCCTCTCCCACGGTGGCCTGTGCCGCCGTGGCCGGTACGCCGACCGCGAGCTGGCCCTGCGCGAGCACTGGGACAAGAACCCCGCCGAGGCGTGGGCCCTCGACCTGGGCCACACCCGGTACTGAGCGAACCCCTGTTGGGGCGCCCCCCCCCGGGGCGGGGGGGGGCGGCGGGGGGGGCGCCCGGGCGCGGGGGGGTGGGGGGGGGGGCCCGCCCGCACATCCCCGCCGCGGCGGGCCGCGGGGC
>NZ_JBHYVA010000050.1:10902-22612 GCF_042750055.1 Streptomyces sp. NPDC059456 | reverse complement strand
GGTCTCTCCCGGACGGCCCCGTGTCTTTCGGGTCAGCCGTCGCCGCTCATCCGCCCCCGGAGGGTCAGAAGGTGAGCTTCCAGCTGTTGATGTAACCGGTGTCCAGGCTGGCCGCGTCACGGACCCGCAGCTTCCAGGTGCCCTGGGCTACCTCGGAGGACGCGTTCACCGTGAAGCTCTGGACGATGTTGTCCGCGCTGCCGCCGGTCCGGTTGCGCAGGTTGTAGACCGAGCCGTCGGGGGCGACCAGGTCGACGACCAGGTCACCGACGTAGGTGTGGACGATGTTCACGTCCACCTTGAGGGTGCTCGGGGCGTTGCCCGTGCGGGTCACGGCGATCGGGGACTCGACGGTCGAGTTGTCCGCGATCTGGTAGTCGTTCGTGTTCTCGAACACGCTCTGCTGGGACGTGCCGACGGTCCAGGTGAAGGACGCCGTGCCCGTCTTGCTCTGCGAGTCGGTCACCGTGACGGTCACGTTGGACGTGCCCGCGGTGGTGGCCGTGCCCGAGATCAGACCGGTCGAGGAGTTGATCGACAGGCCGGCCGGCAGGCCGGTCGCCGCATAGCTCAGGGCGCCCGGGTTGGTGCTGGTCGCCTGGACCTGGAGGCTGACCGCCGTGTTGATCTGGGTGGTCTGGTTGGCGATCGGGGTGACCGAGACGCCGGAGACGATGCGCGCACCGACGTTGATGCCCGCCCAGGCGTTGGCCACGTTGTTGTACGTGGTCGAGCCCTGGCCGTACAGGTCGGCGGCGGCCTGCAGGGTCGCGGTACGGGCGGCCGCGTAGTTGGTGTTCGACTTGAAGTAGCCCACCGTCAGCGCGCGGAACCAGATCTTCGCGGCGGCGTCGCGGCCGATCGCGGTGACCGGGAGGTTGTCCGAGGTCGGCGAGTTGTAGCTGACGCCGTTGATGACCTTGGCGCCGGAGCCCTCGGACATCAGGTAGTAGACGTGGTTGGCCGGGCCGGACGAGTAGTGGACGTCGATGCCGCCGATGCCCGAGTACCACGCGTCCTTGGAGCCGCCGTCCTTGCTCGGCTTGTCCATGTAGCGCAGCGGGGTGCCGTCGCCGTTGATGTCGATCTTCTCGCCGACCAGGTAGTCGCCGACGTCCTGCGGGTTGTTGGCGTAGAACTCGACGTTCGCCGCCATGATGTCCGAGGTCGCCTCGTTCAGGCCGCCGGGCTCACCGCTGTAGGTCATGTTGCCGGTGACCGAGGTGAGGCCGTGGGTCATCTCGTGGGCGGCCACGTCGATGGACGTCAGCGGGTGCGTGTTGCTCGTACCGTCGCCGTACGTCATGCAGAAGCAGGAGTCGTCCCAGAACGCGTTCACGTACGCGTTGCCGTAGTGGACCCGGCTGTACGGGGCCACGCCGTCGTTGCGCAGGCCGTTGCGGCCGTGCACGTTCTTGTAGTAGTCCCACGTCAGCTGTGCGCCGTAGTGGGCGTCGGCGCCGGCCGTCGCCCGGTTGGACGCGGCGCCGTTGCCCCACACGTCGGTCGTGCTGGTGAACAGGCTGCCGGTGCCGGAGCTGCCGCCGTTGAGGTCGTACGTCTTGTGGCCACCACGGCCGGCGTCGGTGAGCGTGTAGTTGCTGCCCGACTGCGAGGTGCCCATCGTGACCTGGCCGCTGTACATGGTGTTGCCGGTGCCGGTCTCGATGGCCTGCCACTGGGTGATCTTCGCGCCGGTCTTGGCGTCGGTGACCACGTGCAGCTCGCTCGGGGTGCCGTCGTCCTGGAGGCCGCCGACGACGGTCTCCCAGGCGAGGACGGGGGCGCCCTCGGCGGCCCAGATCACCTTGCGGGCGTTCTTCGAGGGCTTGGCGTCCTTGGAGCCGGCCGCGTTCGCCGCGGAGACGGCCTGGCCCTCGGCGCCCGCCGGGGTCACGGTCGCGGTGGTGTCCGCGACCTTGATCTCGTGGTTGGTCGCCTTGGTGATGCTCTTGGTGACGCCGCCCTTGGCATGGACCGTCAGGTCGCCGCCGAGCACGGGGAGTCCGCCGTAGGTGCGCTCGTACGTGGTGTGCGTGGTGCCGTCGGCGTCCTTGACGACGTCACGGACGACCAGCTTCTCCTGCTCGCCGAGGCCGAGGGCCTTGGCCGCCTGGACGGTGGTCGAGTTGGCGTCGGCGATGAGCGTCGCACGCTCGGAAGGGCTGAGACTGACGGCTGCCGCGCCCGGGTTGGGCTGGGCGGCGGTGCGGGCCTGCGACGCGGTGGCGTCGGCGGAAGCGGTGCCGGCCTGGATGCCGACGGCGAGCAGTGCTGCGGCGGCGACGAGCGCGCCGGCCGCGGTGGCACGCCTGTGGGGGGTGGGACTCAACGCAGACTCCTTCTGCAAGGGGGGTTCCGGATGGCTGGGTGGGCCTCCGGGCAGAGCAGGCTGGTGCGATGAACGGATCGAAGAGTGCCAGTCGGCGACGAGAATGTCAGGGGCGCGTCAAAAGGTTGGCCGGAAACGGTTCGTTGACCGAAGAGACGTATCCGGTATCCGAACCATTCACCTTCGCGTGCGAAGGGGGCATCCGATATCTGGAACGTTTGGTACCGGTTGCTAACACTTGCGCAACAAGAGGTCTCGTTCGCGCAATCGGCATTTGTCGTACGGGTGTTTGTCGTACTGTTTCCCGGTGCGCCAGATGTCCGTCGCCAGGGGAAGCCATGGGCACGCGCCACTGTCATAGACCACGTGCCAGGGGGGCCCATGAGGCATGTCCATTTTCCTGCGCAAAGACTGGCCGCAGCAGCCGCCGAGCCGGCAGGGCTCGCTGCGGCCCCGGTGAGGCGGATCGGGGACAAGGCGCGCTGGTACCTGCCCGCCGCCCTCGTCGCCGACTTCCTCGGTGCCGCGGTCCCCGTGGCACTCGTCTTCCAGGCCGCACAGCAGGTCCGGCCGGTCTACTGCGCCCTCGGCGCGGCCCTGGCGTGGACCGGGGTGCAGGCGGTGCGCCGCCGGTACACCTCCCGCGCGCTCGGAGAATCCCGCGGCGTGCTCCCCGTCCTGCACGACTGGCTGATTCTCATCGGTGTCCTGGCCGTGGCCCGCGTGGTCACCGCCGAGAACACCCCCCGACTCTCCGCCCTGGGCGCCCTCCTCCCCGCCCTCCTCGTCACCGTGGCCTGCCACAAACTGACCTACCGCCACCTCTCGGCCGCCCGCCGCGAGGCCCACGCCGTCAGCCGGGTGCTGGTGGTCGGCGAACCCGGCGCCGCCGAGGCCGTCATCGAGCACCTGGCCGCGCGCACCGACCACCCGTACGTCGTCGTCGGCGTCGTGCCGGTCGGCGCCGGCCCGATCGAAGGCGGGGTGCCCGTCGCGTCCCGGCTCGACGAGGCCGCGCCCGAGGCCCCGAACGCCGACTCCGCCGCCGTGCTCGGCGCCGTCCGCAGCCACCACGCCGACCTCGTGCTGGTCGCCCCCGGCGCGCGCATCGCCGGCGAGCGGCTGCGCAGGGTCGCCTGGGCCCTGCACGACGCCGGGCTGGAACTCGCCGTCTTCCCCGGCCTCGTGGAGGTCTCCGTCAAGCGGCTGGAGACCCTCTCCGCGGGCGGGCTCGCCGTGCTGCGGGTGGCGCCGCCGGTGGGCCGGGGCGTCCAGACCCTGCTCAAGTCGGTCCTCGACCGCACCGGGGCCGCGCTCGGGCTGCTGCTGCTCTCGCCGGTCTTCCTCGGCATCGTCCTGGCGATCCGCCTCGGCTCGCGCGGCCCGGCGTTCTACCGCCAGCAGCGCATCGGGCGCGACGGGGTCCCGTTCGTCATGTGGAAGTTCCGGACCATGGTCGTGGACGCGGACCGGCTCAAGAACGAGCTGTCCGGGGCCAACGAGAACGACGGCCTGATGTTCAAGATCCGCCGAGACCCCCGGGTGACCCGGGTGGGCCGGCTGCTGCGCCGCACCTCCATGGACGAACTGCCCCAGCTGTTCAACGTGCTGGGCGGGCACATGTCCCTGGTCGGGCCGCGCCCGCCGCTGCCGGAGGAGGTGGCCCAGTACGACGAGGTCGAACTGCGCCGGCTCACCGTGCGTCCCGGCATGACCGGGCTCTGGCAGATCAGCGGACGGTCCGACCTCTCCTGGGACGAGACGATCCAGCTCGACCTGCAGTACGTCGACAACTGGTCCTTCACCAGTGACGTCGACGTCATGGGCCGTACCCTCCGCGCCGTCGTCGACGGTCGCGGAGCGTACTGAGGAGCCGCGGCCGTTGCGTTCAGCCCTGCTCGCGCCACCACCGGTAGGTGGCGGCGATGCCGTCCCGCAGCCCGATCTCCGGCTTCCAGCCCAGCGAGGTCAGGCGCGTGACGTCCAGGAGCTTGCGCGGCGTGCCGTCCGGCTTGGACGTGTCCCAGGCGAGCCGGCCCCGGAAGCCGGTCACCTCGGCGACGGTCTCGGCGAGGGCCTTGATGGTGAGGTCCTCGCCGCAGCCGATGTTCACCGGCTCGTCGCCGTCGTAACGGCCGAGCAGCACCGCGCAGGCGGCCGCCAGGTCGTCCACGTGCAGGAACTCGCGGCGCGGGGTGCCGCTGCCCCACAGGGTGACCTCGTCGCGGCCTTCGGCGGCCGCCTCGTGGAACCGCCGGATCAGGGCGGGCAGTACGTGCGAGGTCTCCAGGTCGAAGTTGTCGCCCGGCCCGTAGAGGTTCGTGGGCATCGCCGAGATGTACGAGGCCCCGTACTGCTTGCGGTACGACTGGACCTGGACGATCCCGGCGATCTTCGCCAGGGCGTACGCCTCGTTCGTCGGCTCCAGCGGGCCCGTCAGCAGGGCGTCCTCGCCGATGGGCTGCGGGGCGAGCTTCGGGTAGATGCAGGAGGAGCCCAGGAACAGCAGCCGGCCGACCCCGGCGGCGTGCGCGCCGCCGATGACGCTGAGCTGGATCTTGAGGTTGTCCTCCAGGAACTGCACCGGATACGTGCTGTTGGCCATGATCCCGCCGACCTTGGCGGCGGCCAGCACGACGGCGTCGGGCCGGACGTCCTTCAGGTACGCCCCGGTCGCGGCGGCGTCGCGCAGGTCGAGGTCGGCGCGGCCCCGGGTGAGCACCTCGTGGCCGTCGGCGGTGAGCCGGCGGGCGACCGCGGAGCCCACGAGGCCGCGGTGGCCCGCGATGAAGACGCGGGCGTTCGGGGGCAGGAGCGGCAGCGAACTTGTCATACCGCCGATGATGCCAGTCCGCCTCGGCGGGCAGCGGACGAGGTCCGGCCCCGCCGCCCGCGGCCGGCCCGGCCCGCCCGGGCCCGCGCCGGCCGGCCCGGTACGGCGCAATCCGCCCGGAGGGGACGCAGGGGCGCCGTGTACGGTACGCATCCAGCCCCTTGGGCCCCGCGGCCGTACGCGCGCCGTCAGGTCCGGCGCGAAAACCGGGGCGCGACCACCGCCGGGCGGGCGGGACCCCGTCACCCGCGGGGTACGGCCCCACCCACCGGCGGACCGCACCGCCGCCCCGCCCCCGAGGCCCTGCCTCACCAGAACAGACCGACACGACCCCCAGGGGGACCCACATGGGCAAGACCGCACTGATAACGGGCGTCACCGGGCAGGACGGCTCGTACCTCTCCGAGCTGCTGCTCTCCAAGGGCTACACGGTGCACGGCCTGGTGCGGCGGTCCTCCAGCTTCAACACCGAGCGGATCGACCACATCTACCAGGATCCGCAGACCGCCAACCGGTCCTTCGTCCTGCACCACGCCGACCTGTCCGACGGCGTCGCGCTGGTGAACCTGCTCCGGGAGATCAAGCCCGACGAGGTCTACAACCTCGGCGCCCAGTCGCACGTGCGGGTGTCCTTCGACGCCCCCCTCTACACCGGTGACGTGACCGGCCTCGGCGCCCTGCGGCTGCTGGAGGCGATCCGGGCCAGCGGCGTGGACACCCGGATCTACCAGGCCTCGTCCTCGGAGATGTTCGGGGCCACCCCGCCGCCGCAGAACGAGCGGACCCCGTTCCACCCGCGCAGCCCGTACGGCGCCGCCAAGGTCTTCGCGTACTGGACCACGGTGAACTACCGGGAGGCGTACGACATGTTCGCCGTCAACGGGATCCTGTTCAACCACGAGTCCCCGCGCCGCGGCGAGACGTTCGTGACCCGCAAGATCACCCGCGCGGTCGCCCGGATCAAGGCCGGCCTCCAGGAGCACCTCTACCTCGGCAACCTCGACGCGGTCCGCGACTGGGGGTACGCCCCGGAGTACGTCGACGCGATGTGGCGGATGCTCCAGCAGGACGAGCCGACCGACTACGTCGTCGCCACGGGCGTGGCCGCCACGGTCCGCGAGTTCGTGGAGTCCTCCTTCGCCCACGCGGGCCTCGACTGGGCCGAGCACGTGCGCTACGACCCCAAGTACGAGCGCCCGAGCGAGGTCGACGCCCTCATCGGCGACGCCTCCAAGGCGAACGAGCTGCTTGGCTGGAAGCCGACGGTACTCGTCGCCGAACTGGCGCAGATCATGGTCGACGCCGATATCCGGCAGGTCGAGGACCAACTGGCGGGCGTGACGGTCCGCATCGACCGCTGAACGTCTTATATTTCCCCTACGATTTGCCGTGTCCCGGTCATCTCCGCTGGTATCAGGGGATGTGGCCGGGGCAAACCTGCCGTATGTCCGTTGCGCACCCTCCGGGCCGATCCGTTGATTCCAAGTTGGTATGCAATGGGTCAAGGGAGGTGACCGGGTCCTCGCGGGAGCCCTAGTCTGCGCCAGTACATATGGCTGTTCGGATAGTTCCAGCCATCAAACCGGGCAATTGCCCTGGGGGGCTCATGCGTAGATCCAGAGGGCTGACTGCTGCCCTCGTCCTGTCACTGGCCGGCGCCGGCACCGGCATAGGTCTGGTGCTGATGCCCGAGGCGTCCGCCATCACGCCTCCCGTGGCATTCACCGCCGACGAACTGCCGACCTGGCAGCCCAACGGCGTCGTCTTTGCGATGGCCGAGGCGAACGGCACCGTCTTCGCAGGCGGCACCTTCTCGGCGGTCCGCCCGCCCGACGGCACCAGCGGGGCCGAGCAGGAAGCGGTGAACTTCGTGGCGCTCGACGCCGCGACGGGCAACCCGACCTCGTGCAAGCTGGCCTTCACCGGCGCCGACGGATCGGCGACCGTGCGCGCGCTGGCCGTCTCCAAGGACAAGAAGACCCTGTACGCCGGCGGCTACTTCGGCGCCGTCAACGGCACCCCGGTCTCCAGCCTCGCCGCGATCGACATCGCGAGCTGCACGCCCAAGGCCTCGTTCCACCCGGGCTTCCCCGCCACCGTGCGCGGACTCGCCGTCACGGACGACACCCTGTACGCGGCCGGTGACTTCGGCACGGTCGAGGGCCAGACCCGCGAGCGGTTCGCCGCCGTCGACGCCGGCTCCGGTGCGCTCAAGCCCTTCGTCGCCAACGCCGACGAGCCCGGCCGCGCGATCGAGGTCACCCCGGACGGCAAGAACGTCCTCCTGGGCGGTGACTTCTTCACGGTCAACGGCAAGAACACCCACGCCCTGGCCGTCGTGAACGCCACCACCGGCGCCGTCGCCAAGACGTACAGCACCATCCCGTCGAACTCCGTGGTCAAGGACATCGCCACCGACGCGACCGGCTTCTACACCGGCAACGAGGGCTCCGGCGGCGGCGTCTTCGACGGCCGCATCGGCCTGAACCTCAGCGACTTCAACGAGAAGTGGCGCGACCGCTGCCTCGGCGCGACCCAGGCCGTCCTGCCGTACGACGGCGTGCTCTACAGCTCCTCGCACGCCCACGACTGCTCCCTCGAAGGGCAGTTCCCCGACGGCAAGCGGAACTTCTTCAACGCGCAGCTGACCGACTGGGAAGGCGCCGCCCCCGCGCCCGTGGACGGCTTCGTGCGCAGCCCGCGCAAGCTCGGCTGGCACCCCACCGCCAACGACGGCATCGGCGAGGGCATCGGCCCGCGCGCCATGACCGTCGCCGAGAAGAACGACGTCAAGTACATGTGGGCCGGCGGTGAGTTCACCGCCATCAACGGCAAGCCGCAGCAGGCGCTCACCCGCTTCGCCTCCACCGGCGACGTCGGCGCCCCGACGACCCCGGTCGCGAGCGCCGGCAGCGTCAAGCCCGGCGAGGTCCAGGTCCGCTGGCGCACCAGCTACGACGCGGACGACAGCAAGCTGACGTACCGCATCTACCGCAACGGCTCGTCGACCCCGGTCGCGACCGTCGCCGCCGACTCCCTGGAGTGGCAGCGCCCGCAGGCCTCCTGGAACGACACCACGGTCAAGGCCGGCCAGTCGTACACCTACCGCGTGACGGCCACCGACGCGGCGGGCAACACCAGCGCCCTGTCGGCCACCGCCTCGGTCACCGTCCCGACCTCGGTCCAGTCCTACCCGGACCAGGTCCGCGCCGACGGCGCCACCCTGTACTGGCGCTACGACGACACCGTCAGCCCGTACGTCGCCGACTCCTCGGTGAACGGCAACACCAGCGGCATCCAGCTCAACGCCCCGGCCCTGCGCCAGACGCCGGGTGCGATCACCGGTGCCAGCACGGCGATGGGCTTCAACGGCACCAGCCAGCAGGTGTACAGCGACCACCGCCAGACGGTGGGCAACGCGTTCGCGGTCGAGACCTGGTTCAAGACGAGCAGCACGCGCGGCGGCAAGCTGATCGGCTTCGGCAACAACACCGACCGCAGCAGCGGCACGTACGACAAGCAGATCTACATGACCAACACCGGTCGTCTGGTCTTCGGCGTCTACAACGGTTCGGCCCGCACCATCACCACCGGGCTGTTCGACACGTACAACGACAACAAGTGGCACCACGTCGTCGGCTCCATGGGCGCGAGCGGCATGGAGCTCATCGTCGACGGCCAGAGCAAGGGCACGCTGAACGTCACCGGCTCGACCTCGTACGAGGGCTTCTGGCACGTCGGCGGCGACAACCTCGCCAGCTGGCCGACCAAGCCGACGAGCAACTTCTTCGCCGGCCAGATCGACGAGACGGCCGTCTACCCGAAGGCGCTCACCGCGGCCCAGGCCAAGAACCACTACGACCTGGCCAAGGCCCCCTCCGACTCGGTCTCCAAGGTCTCCGCGACCGAGGACACCTACGTCAACCAGGGCGCCCCGAGCGCCGCCAACGGCGCGAGCACCTCGCTGGCCGTCCGCGGCACCTCGGCGTACGAGACGTACCTGCGCTTCAACCTGCCGGCCGCGCCGGCCGGGCAGGTCCTGAAGTCCGCCGCGCTCCAGATCAAGACGTCGACCCAGGCGAACGCCGGTACGGCCGACAAGGTGTCCGTGGTTCCGGTCACCGGCACCTGGAGCGGTGCGAGCACGACGTTCACCACCAAGCCCGCTCTCGGCACCACCGCGCTCGGCTCGTTCGCGAGCGTGCCGGACGGCTCGGCGACCGCGAGCACGCCGCTGGACACCGCCACGCTCTCCGCGGCGCTGGGCAGCAGCTACAGCATGGCCCTGACGAGCACGGGCACCGACCCGCTGTGGATCTGGTCCTCGGAGTCGACGGCGGCGGACGCCGCTCCGCAGCTCGTCCTGACCTTCGGCCCGAAGTAACCGTCTGAACGGAGTGCGGGGCCCGGCGCGCGACACGGCCGGGCCCCGCACCCCTATCGCAACCGATCAACTGGCACGTACGGGAGCCCCTGATGTACCGACGCTCCGCCGCGGCTGCTGTGCTGCTGGCCGCAGCTCTGACCCTGACCGCCTGCAGTTCGGACGGCGGCGGCAAGGCCGACGCCGCGGACGCGAAGCCGAAGCCGCCGGCCGCGTCGTCGGTCACGGACCCGGCGGACGCCACGGCGGCGCCGGTGTCACCCGACGCGAAGCCGACCGGACCGGTCCTGCCGGACGCGAAGATCACCCCGAAGACGGGCAGCTTCAAGCCGAACGAGAAGCAGTACCTGAGCGGACGGGTCCCGGAGAAGACGGACCCGGCGGCGGTCCTCCAGACCGGCCAGGAGTCCTGCCAGCGGGTGGAGCGCACCGCGAAGCACGACAAGGACGCGGCGACCGGAGCCATCGTCGCCGGGGAGATCCCGGGGGCGAAGGACGCGATCACGTACCTGTGCCCGGAGCAGAAGCCGATCCTGGACGCGGCGTCCAAGGGCTTCGGCGACGGCACCCGCCCGTCCCCCGCGGCGGGCACGTACCGCGCGCTGACCCAGAACACGACGTGCACCTGGGAGGCGAAGGGCAAGGACGGAGCGGTCCTGGCCTCGGGTCCGGAGACGGCGCCGAAGGCCGGCGAGAAGATCACGGCGAAGATCCCGTCGGGCACGGCGGAGTTCACGTCGACGGGCTGCTACGCCTGGATCCCCGCATAGCGCCTTCCCCGCCGGCCAGACGCCGCCCCCGCCCGGACTCCGGGCCGGGGGCGGCGTTTTCGTTCGCGGGCCGGGGGTAGCCGCGCCGTCAGACGACAACGACTCGGAGGCGGTTCACATGGGACGCATCGGCGGCTGCATCGCGCTGATCGTCGTGGGGGCCATCCTCACGTTCGCGACGGACTGGCAGATGGAGAGCGTCAACCTCGACGTCGTCGGCCTGATCATGATGGCGGCCGGCGCCGTCGGACTCGCCGTCTACGCGAGCGTCTTCCGGCGCCGCCGGGCGGCGGCCCTCCCGGTGGTCGACGAAACCCACCGCGAGCTCTGACCCCGCAGGAGACGCAGGTCTGCCCTCGTGGACATGGACGGCCGCCCCCCGGCGCGCCTAGCGTCGGGGGCGACCGACGGAACGGTTCGGGACCGGGTGTCACGCCCGGCCACCCGTCCCCCTACAGGGAGCGGCAGCGTCATGGGCTTCGACCGGAAGAAAGAGCAGGGCGAGCGGGACGGGAAGGCCCTGCCACCTCGGACCTCGGCGACCCGGAGCGCCGAAGCGGCGCCCTTCCTCGGCAGCCGCCGGGTCACGCAGTCCGCGCTGCGGACCGTGCAGGACCTGGGCGGGAACGCCGCCGCGACCGCGTACGTGCAGCGGGTCACCGACGAGGACCGGGAGAAGGCCGAAGCACGGCGCAAACGGTGGGAGGAGCGCGACACCGCGCGCGGCGGCACCCCGGCGGTGGAGACCTTCACGACGCGGGAGACCCCGTACGGCCCGTTCAACGAGCGCCCCGGACGCGGCGACGCTCCGTACGTCACCACCAATCTGCAGCAGTATCCGGGAACCCAGAGGACCGACGGCCGCTACGTCCGGGAGGAGCAGAACCAGTACGTCGGCCTGATCCCCGCACTCGACGCCGAGCACTTCCTCCCCCTCGTCAATGCCCTGAAGGGAGGGGAACTGAGCGCCGAGGAGATCGAGGGGCTGAGCGACGACCAGTGCCGGGCGGCCGCGATGCTCATGGGAATCTTCAGCGCCGAGGCGGCCCGCGCGCCGGGCGCGCTCAAGCACATCCGCAGCGCGCTCCGGCGGCAGGCCGACCCGGAGCACGAAGCGCCGCAGTTCACCGACGACTTCCCGCAGGGGCGGGTCGGCGGCGCCCAGCACGAGGCGCGCGTCCGCTCGGGCCGGGTGAGGCGGAGCACGCCCGAGGTCGAGACCATCCTCGAAGCCTCGTCCTCCTCGGACGATAGCGAATCCCGCCGCCGGCGGTGAGCCGGGGGGGGGCCCCGCCCCGCCCCCAGGGGTGGGCCCCCCCCCCCCCCCCGGGTGAAAGAGTGTTTGTCCCGACAAAGGACAAGTGGGTTTGAATGGCGGACGCCCGCAAGAT
>NZ_JBHYVA010000050.1:0-10892 GCF_042750055.1 Streptomyces sp. NPDC059456 | reverse complement strand
TTCTGCCTCTTCCTGCTCCGCCCCTCCCCCTCTCCTCCGTCCCCCCCCCCCCACCACCACGGCCCGGCCCGGCCCGGTGTGGTCCGCGACCCGCGACCCGCGGGTTCAGCGGGTGATGCGCCCGTAGACGGACAGGAGGGTGTCCAGGACCGCGTCCATCGAGAAGGACTCCGCGGCCAGTGCGCGGGCCGCCCGTGAGGCCGTCGCGCCGGCCTGCGGGTCCAGGAGGGCGAGGACCGCTTCGGCGACGCCGGCCGGGCCCGGGTCGACCGCCCGGCCGGCTCCGGCTCCGGCGATGTCGCGGGCCAGCCCGTTCGAGTGCGTGACCACCGAGGGGACGCCGACCGACAGGGCCTCCAGGACCGACATCGGGAACGGCTCGTCCACCGACGGCAGGACGTAGACGTGGGCCCGGCGCAGTTCCGTCAGGACCTCGGCGGTCGACAGCGGCCCCGGCACCGTGAAGCGGGAGGTGAGTCCCAGCTCCGCGATCCGGGCCCGGACCGCGGCCAGTTCGCCCTCGTCCGGGCCGGCCACCACGAACTGTGCGTCCGGGTGCGCGGCCAGGACCGCCGGGGCCGCGTCCACGAAGTCCACCGGTCGCTTGCGGGCCTGCAGGCGCGCCGAGTACAGGATGCGCGGGGGACCGGCCGGGGCCGGCCGCTCGTCCTGGGCGGGAGTGCCGTTGACCAGCCGGACGGCCCCCGGCAGCGGGGCGCCCACCACCGCGTCGAGGCCCTCGCGTTCGTGCGGGGTCAGGTACAGCACCGCGTCCGCGCCGCGCAGCAGCCGGCGTACGGCCACCGCGTCGAGCACCTTGGCCAGCAGCCTCCCGCTCGGGTCCACCATCCCGTGGGTCTGGAGCACCAGCGGCTTGCCGGCCCGCAGCGCGGCGAGGGCCACCGGCAGGGTCACCAGGTCCCGCGCGAGGTGGACGTGGACCACGTCCGCGTCCCGCACCAGCCGGCCCGCAGAGGCCAGCAGGGCCGGCGAGGTCATCCCGCTGAAGCCGAGGGGGAGGATGCGCCGGGCCGGGTACAGCTTCGCCGGGACCCCTTCCACCGAGGTCGGCCACGGGTCGGGGAAGCCTTCGCCGAGCGCGAGCAGACCGGCCTCGTGGCCGCGTCCGCGCAGCCCCTTGGCCAGGTTCAGCGCGACCCGGACCGGTCCGCCGAACGCGTGCGAGGGGGAGTGGAGCGTGACGGCGTGCAGGACTCTCACTTGGGCTCCTCGACCGGGCGGCGCTGCCCGTCCATCGTCTGCAGCGTCAGCGCAGGAAGGTTTCTGTGGATCACCGAGCCGGCACCCGCCACCGCGCAGCGGCCCACCGTGACCCCGGCCAGCACGGTCGCCCGTACGGCCACCCACGCGCCGTCCTCGACCACGATCGGCGCGTTGCGGTAGCGGAAGTCCGCGGCCCGGTGGTCGTGCGACCCGGTGCACAGCAGCGCCTCCTGCGAGACGCACACGTTCGCACCGATGGTCACCGGCTCCAGGTTCAGCACCCAGGCGCCCTCGCCGATCCACGTGTGGTCGCCGACGGTGAGCTTCCACGGCCACAGCACCCGCACCCTGTGCCGGATCAGCACGCCCTCGCCGATCCGCGCACCGAACGCCCGCAGCAGTGCCACCCGCAGCCGGGCCGGACAGAACCACGCCATGAACAGCGTGTTCATCACCGCGAACCACAGCGCCTGCGTCAGCAGCCCGCGCCCCTTGTCGTAACCGGCCAGCGTGAAGGCAGGAAGATCGCGCAACTGTCGCCCCTCGTCGTGCTCGGCAGGCGCGCCTCCCCGGGCGCCGCCCGCTCAGACTAGACTGCGCGCGGACCAGGCACGTGGGGTGGGGGCAGCAGTGGCAACGGACATACGCAAGCCCTCCGTCACCCCGCCGGTGCGCGACCTCGACGACGAGAACGAGTGGGGCAAGGTCACCACTGCGCGCACCCTGCTCTCCCGCGCTCTGTCCGTCCCGCTCATCCTCGGCTTCACCGTCTTCCTGCCGCTGTTCGTCGCCGTCCAGTCCGGCGACGGCCAGCGCGACGCCGCCTTCTGGCTCCAGCTCCTGCTCACGATGTACGCGGGCGCCCGGCTCTCCGCGATGGTCCTCACCAGCCGCCGCAAGCTGCTCCAGGGCTCCTTCTGGCTGTTCGTCTACATGGCGATGGGCGTGGCCCCGCTCGCGCAGGCCGTCCTCGGCCGGGTCCCGACCCCGGTGGTCGGCGCGCGCTCCGACCTCACCACCGCGATCGGTCTGGTCCTGCTCGGCTGCACGGCGTTCGACGTCGGCGTCCTGCTCGCCCGCCACCGGCCGGCGGGCCGGGCCGGCGGCTCCCAGAAGGAGCCGCGTCCGGTCATGGCCCACCGGCGCCGCCTCCAGCTGCTGACCGGCCTCGCCTTCCTGGGCAGCGCCGCGTTCATCGTGAAGCTCGGCGGCCCGGCGGTCTTCTTCTCCAGCCGCCAGGAGATCATCGCGGGCATCGAGGAGGCGGGCGTCTCCAACGGCGACGGCCAGGCCGGCCAGGCCCTCCTGCGCGGCTTCGGCACCGTGCCGGCGCTGCTCGCCCTGCTGATGTACACGCGCTGGCTGGTCACTTCGACGTACGCCCGCCGCAAGGTGTCGGTCATCGTCACCTGGGGCGCGCTGGCCGTGGTGAACCTGGTGGTCAACAACCCGATCTCGAACCCGCGGTACTGGTTCCTCACGGTCATGTTCGCGCTGCTGTTCACCGTCTTCCCGGTGAGCGCCGCGATGTACCGGGTGGCGCTGTCGATGGCCGTGGTGATCGCCCTGCTCGTGTTCCCCTTCGCGGACCGCTTCCGCTACGACGAGAAGAATTACAAGCCGGTCGAGACGACGTCGTTCCTGGAGCCGATGGCCCTCAAGGACTACGACCAGATCGGCATGTTCGCGAACACCATCACCTACTCGAACTCCGGCCCCGGGCACCTGTACGGGCGCCAGCTCGCCGGATCCGTGTTCTTCGCGGTGCCGCGCTCGGTGTGGCCCGGCAAGCCGAAGGACACCGGCGTGATGGTCGGCGAGTGGATGGGGACGGTCAACACCAACCTCTCCTCGCCGATCTGGGCGGAACTCTGGCTCGACTTCGGGCCGCTGGGGATGGGCGCCGGACTGCTGGGCATGGGGTACGCCTCGGCGCGCGTGGACCGCCGGTACGCGAAGCGCGCCACGCGCAGGACCCCGCCGGGCAGCCTGATCTCGGTGGTGGTCCCGCTGGTCGCGGGCTATTCGTTCATCCTGCTGCGCGGGCCGCTGCTCCAGGCCTCCGGCCGCATCGCGATCGCGGGCCTGTGCCTCGCGCTGGTGGCGACGTACCGCCAGGACAAGTCGACCATGCTGCGCTGACCCGCCGCCGCCGGCCCGCGCGCGCGGCGGGGCGGCCGGCGGGTCAGGCCGCCGTGGTGACGGCCACGGCAGGCGCCGGGGTCCGGGAGACGCGCAGCCAGGCCGCCGCGGCCTTCAGGGCCGAGCCCGCCGCCAGCCCCCACGCGGCGCCGGACACACCCCACACCGCGTATCCGCCGAGCAGCAGCGCCACCGACAGCAGCGAGAACACCACCTGCAGGGACAGCGTCGCCCTCGGGTTGAGCACCCGCAGGGTCAGCAGGGCGCAGGTGCCCAGGCCCATCACCGCGTACTGGACCCCCGTCGCGGGGAGCAGGGCCGCGGCCGCGGTCCAGGTCTCGCCGAGCAGCCGGCGCCCCAGGTCCGGGGGCAGCGCGTACAGGGCCGCGGCCCAGCCGGCGCCGAGCACCGCCAGCACCGAGCCCATCAGCACGGTCAGCCGGACCACGCCCCGCTTGCCCGAAGCCCGCCCCACGACCGGCGGCCCGAACGCGTTCGCCGAGTTGAACAGCACGTTCAGCGGCCCGAACAGGGTCGTCGCGCCCCGCAGCGCGCCCACCGCCAGCGGCGTCGCGAAGACGCCGAGGCCGAGCACCGCGAGCTGGCTGGAGCCGTTGCCCACCGCGAACTCGACCACGAACCGCTGCCCCAGGTGGCCCCGCCGCAGGTACGGCCGCAGGTCGGCCCGCGCCCCGCGCACGTACGGGCGCAGCAGCAACAGGCCCAGTACGAGCGCCGGAAGCGCCGAGACGCCCCACACCAGGACCAGCCGCCCCGCCGAGGACCCCTCGGGCTGGAGCAGCAGCGCGGCGACCACGCAGACCAGCCGCAGGGCGTCCGCGGCCAGGGCCCGTTCGGGCGTGCGCAGCGCGGAGAAGCAGTACCGCAGCCCGTCCTGGACGAGCACCGGCGGCAGGACCAGACCCAGCGCGAGGAAGCCCCGGCCGCCGTCCCCGGGCAGGGCGGCTGCGACGACGGCCAGCGCCGCGCCCGCCGCGGCCGAGGCCGCCGCGGTGAAGGCCAGGCCCGAGCGGCAGACCGCGCCGAGGCGGTCCTCGTCCTTCTCCAGCACCACCGTCTGGCCGACGTACGCCATGTTCAGCCCGAGGAGCACGCTGAACGTCACGTACACCATCGAGAAGTCGGCGAAGCCGGACGCCGAGGACAGCCGCGCGGCGAGCACCAGCACCAGGATGTTGGTGGCGCTGGACGCGGCCTGGTCCAGGACCGAGGAGACGGCGGCGAGGCCGCGCCGGCTCATCTGCGGCCCATGCGCACCGTGCGCAGGGCCACCGTGTCCGTGCCGTCGCCGGGGATGTGCTGCTCCGGCTCGGCCTGCCGGTGTTCCTGGTTCGGCTGCCGGGTCAGGGGCTGCGGCTGCGGCGGGGACGGCCGGGAGGCCTGCGCCGGGGCGTCGGAGCCGCTCGCCTTGCCGCCGCGTCCGCGCTTCTCGCCGGGCAGCGGGGCGTGCAGCACCGCGCCGAGCACGGTGCCGCCGGCGCCGCTGATCAGCTCGCGGATCCGGGACAGGTCGCTGCGGTGGACGGCGCGCGGGTCGCACACGACCAGGACGCCGTCGACGCGGTCGACGAGGGCGAGGGCGTCGGCGTACGAGAGCACCGGCGGCGCGAGCACGACGACCGTGGAGTTGGGGGAGTCGGCCTCGGCGATCAGCCGGGTGGCGCGCGAAGAGGTCAGCGCGCGGGCCACGTTGCGGACCGGCTCACCCGGGATCAGGTCGAAGGCGCCCGACTCGCCGGCGTCGACGACGAGCTGGCGGCCGTCGGGCCAGTCGGACTCGCCGTGCGCGGCGGACTGTCCGCCGGACTGGCCGCCGGGCGACTGGCTCCAGCGCGGCCGTCCGGCGCCGGTCGGCAGCTGGCTGGCCAGCACCGGCGTGCGCAGGTCGGCCTCGATGAGCAGGACGTCCTTGCCGGTCTCCGCGAAGGAGGCGGCCAGGTTCACGGCCGCCGCCGCGGCGGTCTCGCTGCTGCCGCGCGGGGCGACGACCAGCAGCCGGCGCCGGTCGGCGAAACGGGAGTCGTAGGCGAGCCGGAAGGCCACCGAGCGGAACTCCTCGGCGAGCCGGGGGTCCTCCTCGCCGGCCGCGAGCAGCGGCCCGCCGCCGGTCTTGGGCCGCGGCAGGTAGCCCAGTACGGGAGCCCGCAGTGCCCGCGCGACGTCGCCCTCGGAGCGCGGCGCGGGGTCGAAGACGAGCCGCACCCACGCGGCGAGCAGACCGAGGGCGAGGCCCACGGCCGCGCCGAGCGCGAGCGACATCGGAATGCCGGGACCGTCGGTGCCGGACGGCGGGGTCGCGGGGCTGGTGACCCGGCCCGGGCTCATGTCCAGGGCCTGGAGTTTGGCGATGTTGCCGTTGAGGGTGTTGACCTTGCTCTGCAGGTCGGTCTTCGAGGCGTACGCGGCGTCGCGGCCGGTGCCGGCCGGCATGGAGTTGATCTGCTTGACGAGGTCGTCGAGGTTCTTGGCGACCGGATCGCGCTGGTCCTGGTAGCCCTTGACCATCTTGTCGCGCGTGACGTCGAGGGACTCCTGCCGCTTGAGCAGGTACGCCTCGGTCATCGCGTTGGCGCGGGTGGCGGCCTCCCTGGGGGAGGACGCGGTGTAGGTGAAGCGCAGCACCATCGTCTGCGGAGGGTTGGTCACCTGGAGGCCGCTGCGCAGCCCGGCGAAGTCCTTCGAGGTCACGCCGAGCTTCTTCGCGGCCTCGTTGGCTGTGGAGGAGCTGAGCGCGACCTGCCGCTCCGAGCCGATGTTGATCGCCTTGTCGGGCGCCAGGCTCGGGTTGAACGGGTCGTCGGTGGGTGCGCGCAGCACGATGTCCGCGGTCGCGACGTAGGTGTCGGACGTGGAGATGCCGAGGTAGACGCCGCCCAGCAGACCGATGCCGACGCCCGCCCCCAGGAGGCGGCGGTAGCGCAGGAGCTGCTTGAACTGGTCCCTGAGGAGGTCCGGTTCGTCCTCCGCCGGGGCCGCCGCGGGGCGGTTCGTCTCGATCACGGCTGCGGACCCCCAAGTGCTTCGTCTATCAGTGCGTCGATGCGGGCCAGGCCCGCGTCGCGGCTCAGGTGGGCCGCCACGTGGCGGGGCCCGGCCGCCCCCAGGGCGTCCGCGCCCTCGGGGTCCTCGGCGAGGGCCCGTACGGCCTTCAGCAGGGCGTGGGGGTCCTCCGGTGGTACGAGCACCCCTGCGCCCGAGCGTTCCACTTCCTGGGCCGTGCCGCCCTCCGCCGCCACGGAGGCGATGACGGGACGGCCTGCCTGGAAGTACGAGGTCAGTTTGGACGGCACGCTCATGTCGAGCACGGCAGCGTGCTGCGTCACGGCGAGCACATCCGCCGCCGCGAGGATATCCGGGAACTCTCCGTCGGCGGCAGGGGGGATGATGTCCAGATTCGGCACGTCCGCCGCGAGGTCGGCGAGGGCCTCGCGCTGGCTGCCGTCGCCCATGAGGACGAAACGGACGCCCGGGTCCAGGCGCGCGGCGCCGACGAGCACCTCCAGCCCCTGCTTGAGGCCCATGTTCCCGGAGTGCAGGACGACCGGTTCGCCGGGGCCCCAGCCGAGGTGGTGCCGGGTCTGGCCGCGCGGTTTGGTGGGCTGCTGGACGTGGGACCAGTTCGGCACGAGGCGGATCTTCTCCGGGTCCACCCCCATGCCGACGACCCGGTCCACGAAGGTCTCGTGGATGACGCCGACGAGGGTGGCCCGCTTCAGGGCGTACGCCTCCGCGCGTCCGGCGATCGCGGCGGCCTTGTCGCCGCCGCTGATTCCGCTCTGTGCGGCGGCCGCGCCCATCAGGTCCTGGACGACGGGGATGAACGGGACCTTCCAGCGCGCGGCGAGCCGGGCGGCGAGGACACCGCCGGCCAGGCTGGGCATCTGGGCCATGACCGCGTCCGGGCGCGGCATCCGGGGCGGGGCCACGGCACCGTGCAGCAGAATCGATCCTTCAAAAAGGGCCCGCTTGACGGCGGTCTGGCGGGGCGGCACGGTGTGCGCGCGCCGGTGGACCGTGACCCCCGCGCGCCGTTCCGTGCGCCGCAGCGCCCCCTTGTACTCCGGCTCCAGCGACCACGACGGGTAGTGCGGCATGCCGGCGAGGACGTGGGTGTCGTGGCCGAGATCCGCCCAGTGCTCCGCGATCTGGGTGGCGTAGGGCCCAATTCCCGCGTGCTCGGGTGCGTAATTCGTGGAAACCAGCAGCAGCCGCCGGTGACCGGATCTCGACACTGAACGTCCCCTTCTCCCCAGGATGATGCGCACGTCACCCTATTCGTTCACCGGCAGGGTGGGGAACGTGCACGCTATTGTCGGCTGATCCGCCACACCGGGGGGTGTGGCTGCTGGGGGGTAACTCATGACGGAGCGCGACATGTCCGAACTTGGCGCACCTGCGCACAGACCGTACCGAGTCGGGTATGCCCCGGGCGCGTACGACCTGTTCCATATCGGACATCTCAATATCCTTCGGCACGCCCGGAGTCAGTGCGACTACCTGGTCGCCGGGGTGGTCTCCGACGAGATGGCCGAACTGGCCAAGGGCCGGCGCCCGATGATCCCGCTCGTCGAGCGGCTGGAAATCGTCCGCAGCGTGAAGTACGTGGACGCGGCGTTCGTCGAAACGGTCCCGGACAAGGTCGAGACCTGGAAGCAGGTCCGCTTCGACGTGATCTTCAAGGGCGACGACTGGCGGGGCACCCCCAAGGGCGACAAGCTGGAGCGGGACTTCGCCGCCGTCGGCGTCGACGTCGTCTACTTCCCCTACACCGTGCACACGTCCAGCACCCAGCTGCGCCGCGCGCTGGACGCCCTGTCCGAGCCGCTCAGCGCGGAACGGCGCTGAGCTCCCGGAACCACTTCGCGAGGAACGCCAGAAGGAACAGCGCGGCGCACACACCGAACCCCGCGTAGGCCCAGCGGAACAGCCCCCCGCCGCCGAGCACCAGGAACACCAGGCAGAACACCCCGTAGTCCACGGGCAGCAGGGCCACCGCACGGACCGTCGACGGCGCGGCGGCGGGGCTTCCCGGGGCCGGCTTGGGCTTGAGCTTCTCGGTCAGCAGGCCGCCGAAGAAGGTGACGACCGAGGCGAACTGGAAGCCGAGCGGCACCAGCAGCCAGCCGTTCCCGCCCGTCCCGTACGCGTCGGGGAAGCGGTGGAAGGCGATGAGCACGCAGGTGTGCAGGGCGGTCAGCTTGGCGCAGTCCACGACGTGGTCGAGCCATTCGCCCGCCGCGCTGCCGCCCCCGCGCAGCCGGGCCAGCTGACCGTCGGCGGAGTCGAAGGCGAACCCGACGGCGAGCGCGGCCCACACGGCGACGCCCAGCCCCCACGAGGGTGCGACGAGCGCGACGGCCGCGATGGCCGCGAAGCTGAAGGCGGCGCTGACCAGCGTCACCTGGTTCGGGGTCAGTCCGAGCGCGTACGACACGGCGGCGAGGTGGCGCCCGGCCGGCCGGTTGACGAACCGCGAGTAGAGCGACACGCCCTTCGCCGACTTCTGCGCCCCGCGCAGCTCCCGCAGCGCGGTCCCGACCTTCGCCATGCGTACCCCTGATCCGTGCGGTGGCACACGTGTACGGGTGCACGTGTGTACGAGGGCACACATCATCGCAGGGCGGGTGACGGTTCCCGCTCCCGTTCCCGGCGGACGTCCGGGAGCAGCAGTACGCACAGGTTCGCGGCGCCGCTGAGCACGGCCGCCACCAGCAGCGGCGCCGCCGTGCCCGTGACCCCCGCCAGCGGCGCCGCCACCGCCAGCCCCAGCGGCCGGGCGGCGAAGGAGATCAGCGTGTCGAACGAGCCGACCCGGCCCAGGGCCTCCAGCGGGATGCGGCGCTGCATCTCGGTCTCCCACAACGGGCTCAGCACGCCCACCCCGAACATCGCGGCGAAGTAGGCGCCCGCCGTCACCGCCACCGGCAGGCGCAGTGCGAGGGCCGCGAGCGGCAGGGCCTGGGCCGAGGCCCCGACGGCGACCCCGTACAGCGGCCGCCGCGGCGCCAGCCGGCCGGCCGCCCAGACCCCGAGGAGCATGCCGACGGTGCCCACCTGGGCGATGAGCACCCAGCTCGCCGCCCCGCCCAGGCTCTGCACGGCGATCAGCGGCCCGAGGGTGAGCAGCAGTCCGGCCGCGAGGTGCCACACCCCGTGGGCGAGCACATTGGCCAGGAACCAGGGGTGGCGCCGGGTTTCGGACCAGCCCTCCCGCAGTTCGGCGGTGAATCCGGCGCGCGTGCGGACCCCCGGGGCCGGGGCGGTGCGCAGCCCCCCGAGGGTGAGCGCGGAGGCCGCGAACAGGACGCCGGTCAGCAGGGAGGACCAGCCGGCGCCGAGGGCCAGCATCATCGCGCCCGCGGAGGCGGGCCCGGCGATCTGCGCGAGCCCGGTCGCCACCCCGAGCCGGGCGTTGACCCGCAGCCGGTCCCCGGCGGGGACGGCAGCGGCGACGAGCGTGCGGGCCGAGGGGTTGCCGAACGCGACGCCGGCGCCGGTGACCGCGGCCAGCGCCGCGAGTTGGGGCACCCGGACCGGACCGGTCAGCAGCAGGGCGCCGGTCCCGCACTGCGCGGCGGCGCGCACCAGGTCGGCGACCAGGACCACCCGGCGGGCGGGGAAGCGGTCGGCGGCCACGCCCGCGACGGGCAGCAGGAGCAGCATCGGGAGGAGCTCGCTCGCGAGCACGATGCCCAGGTCCGCGGCCGAACCGGTGCGCACGACGGCCAGGGTGAGGGTGGTGGGGATGAGGGCGGTGGCGAAGGCGGCGAAGGTGCGCCCGGCGAGGAGCCGCCAGATCGGCGAGGTCATGACGACGGATGTTATTTCGCCAGCGAATCATTCGTCAACGAAATACCGGCTCCGGGGTGCGATACTGCCGACCATGGACACGGAGCACGCCGAGGATTCGGTCGACCGGCACATCGCCCGCTGGAGCGGCAAGGTCCCCTTCGACGTGCCCACCGAGGCGGTGATCACCCGCATCCAGCTCCTGGCCAAGCACGTGAAGTACGGCAAGGAACGCGCCCTCGCCGAAACCGGGCTCCAGGAGTTCGAGTTCGAGACCATGCACCGGCTCGCCTCCCGCGGCACCCCCTGGCGGGCCCCCTCCGCCGAACTCGCCGCCGAACTGCTGCTCTCCCCGGCCGGGATGACCGGCCGTCTCGACACCCTGGAGAAGTCCGGGCTGGTCCGCAGGGTGCGCGCCTCCGGGGACCGCCGCCGGGTCGACGTGGAGCTGACCGACGACGGCCACCGGCGCTGGACCGAGGCCATGCGCTGGCGCGGGGTGGCCGAGGCGGAGATGGTCGGGCCCCTCGACGACGGGGAGCGGGCCGCGCTCTCCGGCCTCCTCAAGCGGATGCTGCTGCACGTCGAGGACAGGCAGGAGAAGTAGGTCCCGCCCTCCGGCCCGGGCTCCCGGCCCGGGGGCTTCCGGCCCGGCCCGGGCTCCCGGCCCGGGGGCTTCCGGCCCGGCCCGGGCTCCCGGCCCGGGGGCTTCCGGC
>NZ_JBHYVA010000049.1:13413-22761 GCF_042750055.1 Streptomyces sp. NPDC059456 | reverse complement strand
GGCCTGAACTCGGCACTGTAACTTCACCGCACCCCCCGCGTCAGGAAGACCTCGCGGGGGCTAGCATCCGCCGCATGAACGACGACGTGCGCAACATCGTGCTCGGGGTGGTGGCCACCGCCGTCAGCGGCGGCTTCGGCTGGTTCACCCGGACCTATCTGTGGCGCCGCGACCTGCGCCGCAAGCAGGCCTTCTTCGGGCTGCCGACCGGATCGGACTGCCTGTTCGTGGTCAACCGCCAGATGGGCGGCAAGGACTCGTCGCTGCACCGCAACGACGCCTTCGCCCTGCTGGAGATATCCGCCCTGATCCGCGACTGCGGGGCGACCGTGCAGATCGTGCCGCACGACGCGGCCCGGCAGGGGTTCGGGGAGCGCACCGAGTTCTGTGTGGGCGGGCCCGCCTCCAATTCCCGTACGACCGCCCACCTGGCCTCGCTGCTGCCGGGTGTGCGGGTCGACGTCAGCGCCGACCCGGGCCCGGAACGGGGGTCGATCAGCGTGGGCGGGGAGACGTACCTCTGGGAGAAGGGCATGGTCGAGCACGTCGTACTGGCGCGTCTGGTGACGGAGCGGGGCACGCGCCCGGTGTTCCTGCTGTCGGGGCAGACCGCCAACAGCAACCAGGCGGCCGCCCGCTACCTGGCCAAGCACCACCGGGAGCTGGCGCGCAGGCACGGACGGGACTCGTTCTGCCTGTTGCTCAAGGTGATCAACTCCGACGCCTACGGGCCGGACGTGACGGAGCTGGTCGCGGACGTCACCCGGCCGGCCCGGACACCCGCAGCGGCAGCCGCGTGATCCCGTTGATGAAGTTCGACACCAGCCGGCGCGGCGGGCCCGCGAGTTCCGGGGCGGGCATGGCCGTGCGCCACTCCTCGTAGAGCACGCGCAGCTGGAGGCGGGCGAAGTGGGCGCCGAGGCAGACGTGCGGGCCGTCCCCGAAGGAGACGTGCGCGTTGGGCGTCCGGGCGAGGTCCAGTCGTCCGGGGTCGGTGAAGACGCGCTCGTCGTGGTTGGCGGAGGCGTGGAAGACCACCACCTTGTCCCCGGCGCGGATCCGCCGTCCGGCGAGTTCGGTGTCGGTGGCGGCCGTGCGGCGGAAGCTGAGCACCGGCGGGTGGACGCGCAGCAGTTCGTCGACGGCGGTGTGCAGCGGGGCCCGCCCGTCGGCGAGCCGCCGGTAGGCGCCGGGGTCGCCGGCCAGGGCCAGCAGGCCGCCGGGGGCGGCGCTGCGCACGGTGTCGTTGCCCGCGACGGTGAGCAGGAAGAAGAACATCTCCAGCTCCGCGGGGTCGAGTCCGGCCTCGGCGAGGGCGGTCATCACGTCGTCGCCGGGGTGGGTGCGTTTGTGGGCGGCCAGTTCGCGGGCGTACGCGAACATCTCGCCCAGCAGCGCCGGGGAGCGCGGGTTGAGGGGCTTGCCGTCGGCGCCGAGCAAGGGCGCGGGCGCGTCCTCGGGATCCTGGTAGCCGATGATCCGTACGGTCCATTGCAGCAGCAGGTCCCGGTCGGCGGCCGGAACGCCCAGCAGGTCGGTCAGGTTGAGCAGGGCGTACTCGTCGGTGACCGTGCGGACCAGGTCGGCGGCGCCGTCCTCGGCCTGCGCGCGGGCGGCGGCGAGCAGGGTGCGGGCCCGCTCCCGGACCCGGCCGGTGAAGGCGTCGACGCGGGCGGGGGTGAAGGCGCGGGAGACCAGCCGACGCAGCTTCCCGTGGCCGCCGGCGGTCTTGGCCGGGTCCTGGTTGAGCATGGTGCGCCGCAGGAACGGCAGGTCGGCCGGGTCGGGGTCGCGGATCTGGGTGGCGCCGAGCCAGGAGGAGTACGTGGTGTGGTCGCGCAGGACGCGGACGACGTCGGCGTGCCGGGTGACGGCCCAGAAGCCGGGGCCGGCGGGCCAGCCCCGGACCTCCGGCTCCTCCTGCCAGGCGACGGGGTGCCGGTCGCGCAGCAGCCGGTAGCTCTCGTGCGGGATCCCGGCGGCGTAGATCCGGGGGTCGAAGACGTCGGGCACGGGGGCTGCGGGTACCTGGGCGGAGGGCACGGCGGCGGGGTCCATGGGGTCACCGTGGCCGCTGCGGCCGCCCTGTCGCAAGGGGACGGTCAGTCGTCGAGGTCGCAGCGGGCGGGTCCGACCGCGGTGTCGGGGCCGCGCAGGACCACCGTGTACTTCGGGTTGGTGGAGGCCGCCGTGCAGACGAGCTGACGGCGGGCCGTCTCGGACAGGCCGGCGACCGCGAACGGCAGCCGGACCTCCAGGACGTCCCCGGACACGCTGGCAGAGAGGCCGAAGGGGGGCTTGCGGTCGGCGGGTGCGGGTACCCGGGTCTCCAGGCCCCCGGCCTTCTCCTCGTCGAGGGGGCCGATGAGCAGCCGCATGAGGACGGACACCGGCGACCGGGCGGGCTGGTCCTGCTCGGGTACGGGGGCCAGACGTCCGTCGGGCGTCACGAAGTACACGGTCCCCAGGGTGCCCGGGCCGGGGATGATCACCTTCGCGGCGGCTCCGCTCTCGATGACCCCCGTCGGCTTGATCCCGCAGCCGGCGAGCAGCGGTCCGCCCAGCAGCAGGGCGGCGCCGGCGGCCACGGCGGTGGGCATCCGGGTCATGCGTCGGCCTCCAGCGGCATGTCGAGCGTGAACACAGCTCCCCTGGCGGGTCCGTTCGCGGCCCGCAGGGTGCCCCCGTGCAGGCGGACGTTCTCCAGGGTGATGGCGAGGCCGAGGCCGCTGCCCGCGGAGCGGGTACGGGCGGCGTCGGCCTTGAAGAAGCGGTCGAAGATGTGCGGCAGCACCTCGGGCGCGATGCCGGGCCCGCTGTCGGCGACTTCGATCAGCAGCCGGGGGCCGCCGGGCCGTGCCTCGGTGCGCACGGTGACGTGGACGGGGGCGCCGCCGTGCCGCAGTGCGTTGCCGACGAGGTTGGCGAGGACCACGTCGAAGCGGCGCGGGTCGAGGCGGGCGCGGACCTGCGACGGCAGTTCGGTGACCACCCGCTCGTCGTCCCAGTGGCGCAGTTCCAGGGTCTTGCGGACGGCCTCGGCCACGTCCACGTCGTCGAGGTTGAGTTCGGCGGCGCGGGCGTCGAAGCGGGAGATCTCCATGAGGTCCTCGACGAGGACGGCGAGCTTGCCGGTCTCGGAGCTGACCAGCCGCAGGGCGGCGGCCGTGTCGGGGTCTAGGCGTTCGGCGTCCTCGTCCAGGACCTCGGTGACGGCGAGCATCCCCGAGAGCGGGGTGCGCAGTTCGTGGGAGACGTCGGAGGCGAAGCGGCGGGCCCGGGCCTCGGCGTCCCGCAGTTCGCTCACGGAGCGTTCGAGGGCGCGGGCGGTCTCGTTGAAGGTGCGGGCGAGTCCGGCGAGCTCGTCGGCGCCGCGGACCTCGATGCGGGTGTCGAGGTGGCCGCGGCCCAGGCGCTGGGCGGCGCGGCGCATGTCGCGTACGGGGCGCAGCACGCTGCGCGCGGCGAGCAGGGCGGGGATGACGGCGATGGCGAGGCCGGGGACGGCGCCGCGTTTGGCGGCTTCGACCATGGCTTCGACGGTCTTGCCCTCGGTGGTGAGGGGCATCGTCGCGAAGAGGACGAGGCCGGTGGGTTCCCGTACCTCGCTGTGGAGCCAGACGGCCGGCATGCCGACGGCGAGGTACGGGTTGCCGGAGTCGTCGGTGACGCGCTGGAAGGCGCCGTGCGGATGGGCCGTGACCTGGCGGCGCAGCTGTTCGGTGACCACGGTGGAGGTGGGCGTGGTGGTGCTGGAGGCGCGCAGGGTGCCGTACTCGGCGAAGATGTTCCACGGGTGCGGTTTGCCGCGCTTGGCGATGTCGTTGACGATCCGCTGGATCTGGGCCTGGTCCAGGGGCAGTTGGAGGGGCTGGTTCTCCACCTGGTCGCGCAGGGTGCTGACGGCGGTGTCCTGGCTCTGCTTGAGGACGGCGGTGCGCGCCTGCTGGTAGGTCAGTGCCGCGGTGGTCACCGCGGTGACGGCGGCGACCAGCAGGAAGGCCGCGATCAGCCGGGTGCGCAGCCCGAGGGGCGCGATGCGCCTCACAGCGGGCCGAATCGGTAGCCGAAGCCGCGGACGGTCTGGATGTAGCGGGGGCTGCCGTCGACGTCCTCGACCTTGGTGCGCAGGCGGCGTACGCAGGCGTCCACGAGCCGGGCGTCGGCGTGGTAGCTGTGGTCCCAGACGCATTCGAGGAGCTGCTGGCGGGAGAAGACCTGCTCGGGCGAGGCGGACAGGTGCAGCAGGAGTTTGATCTCGCTGGGGGCGAGGGGGACGCGTTCGCCGTTCTTGGCGACGGTCAGCCCGGCGCGGTCGATGGCGAGCTCGCCGTGGAACTCGATGTCGGGGCGGCTGCCGGCCGGGGCGCCGAGGCGGCGCAGGACGGCCTTGATGCGGGCCTCGATGACCTCGGTGCGGGCGGGTTTGACGATGTAGTCGTCGGCGCCGGCTTCGAGGCCGACGACTATGTCGAAGTCGTCGCCGCGGGCGGTCAGCATGATGATCGGGAGCTGGCTGGTCTCGCGTATGCGGCGGCAGACCTGCACGCCGTTCATGCCGGGCAGCATGAGGTCGAGCAGGACCAGCTCCGGGCCGAAGCTCGCCATCAGGGCGAGGCCCGCCTCACCGGTCTCGGCGGCGGCCACCTCGTGGCCGCGGCGGCGCAGGCCGAGGCCGACTCCTTCCCGGATGGAAGGGTCGTCCTCGATCAGCAGTACGCGTGGCATCCGGTCATTATCCAGGGTGTTTCGCCGACTTCGGGTCGTCCTGCCGGCCGGTCTTGCGCCGCAGGGAGTCCAGCAGATCGGTGATCTCGCTGAGGCCCAGCGGCCTGGCGAGGAGTACGACGACGAGGGCGAGCGCCGCGGTTCCCGCGCCGATGGCGGCGAAGTCGCCGAGGCCGTCGGCGGCCCGGGCGGCCGCGTACCCGGCGGCGGCGCCGGGCAGGCAGGCGGTCAGCAGCCGCAGGTGGGTGCGGGTGGCGGTGGTGCGCCGTTCGGTACGGGTTCCCGTGCGCGGGCCGAGCCGGCGGGAGAGGGTGTACGCGGTCACCGCGAGGCCCGCGAACAGTGCGACGGAGTAGGCGCCCGCCATGCCGGTGACCGCCCAGCGCGGCGGCAGCAGGACGTAGGCGGCGGCCGACAGCCCGGCGTTGAGTCCGGCGATGACCAGGTTCAGGAAGAAGGGGGTACGGGTGTCGGAGAGGGCGTAGAAGGCGCGCGAGAGGACGTACTGTCCGGAGAAGGCGATGAGGCCGGGTGCGAAGGCGAGGAGCATGCCCGCCATGACCTCGATGTCGGCGGCGCCGGTGCGCCCGTACCCGAAGACGCTGCCCATGATCCAGGGGGCGAGCGCGGCGAACAGCGCGGCGGCGGGCACGACGAGGGCGGCGCTGGAGCGCAGTGCGTAGGAGACGTCGCGGCGGACGCCGGAGAGGTCGCCCTCGGCCGCCGCCGAGCTCATCCGGGGCATCAGGGCGGTGACGAGCGAGACGGTGATGATGCCCTGCGGGACGATCCACAGCTGGTAGGCGTTGCTGTAGGCGGTGTACCCGGCGCCGCCCGCGAGGCCGGCCTCCACGGCGCGGTGTCCGGTGGCGGTGGAGAGCCGGGTGACGACCCAGTAGCCGATCTGGTTGGTGAAGACGAGCATGACCAGCCAGCCCGCGTTGCGCAGCGGGCGGGCGAGGCCCTGGCCGCGCCAGTCGAAGCGGGGGCGCCAGCGGAAGCGGGCGGCGCGCAGCGAGGGGAGCAGGGCGAGGGCCTGGATGACGATGCCGGCGGTGGTGCCCAGGCCCAGCAGGCGGGTGTCGGCGGCGGTCAGGCCGTCCGCCGCGCCGTGGGAGAGGTGGAGGAAGAGCCCGAACACGCCGATGATCACGAAGTTGTTGAGGACCGGGGTCCACATCATCGCGCCGAACCGGCCGCGGGCGTTCAGCACCTGGCCGAGCAGGGTGAACAGCCCGTAGAAGAGGATCTGCGGGAGGCAGTAGCGGGCCAGGGCGACGGTGGTGCTCGCCTGGCTGCCGGTGTAGGGCGTGTACGCGGAGACGATCAGCGGTGCGGCGAGCACGGCGACGGCGGTCAGTACGACGAGCGCCGCGGTGCAGGCGGTCAGCAGCCGGTCGGTGTAGGCGGCCCCGCCGTCCTCGTGTTCCTTGGCGGCCCGGACCAGCTCGGGGACGAAGACGGCGTTGAGGGCGCCGCCGATGAGCAGCATGTACAGGATGTTCGGGACGGTGTTGGCGACGGCGTAGCCGTCGCCGAGCAGCCCGGTGCCGAGTGCGGCGACGACGACGGCGGAGCGGACGAAGCCGGTGGCGCGGGAGACGATCGAGCCGGCCGCCATGAGCGCGCCGCTGCGCAGCACCGAGGTCTTCGCGGGTGCCGGCCGGGCCGCGGCGTCGGCGGACGGGCTGCCGGCGGACGGGCCGTCGGCGGCCGGGCCGGGTGCGGGCCGGGTGTCGGTGGTGGTCACCGGCGGGCCATGTAGGCCTGGAAGGCCTTGTACAGGGCCGTGTTGGTGTATCCGTCCATGGGGGTCTCCCACTCGCCGAGGGTTTCGACGACCTGCCCGCCGGTGCCGAGCTTCCAGCGCAGCAGCCCGAAAGATCGTTCGTCGGGGTCGAGAGTGGAGGGTACCCCGCGCATGTCGTACTCGTCGGCCCCGAGGACGTGGGCGTCCCGCATCATGCGCCACTGCAGGGCGTTGCTGGGGCGGACCTCGCGGCGGTGGTCGGCGGAGGCGCCGGTCTGGTACCAGACGCGCCGCCCGGCCACGATCATGGTGTGCGCGGCGAGGATCTCGCCTTGGTGGATGCCCAGGTAGAGGCGCATCCGGCCGGGTGATTCGGCGTTGAGGGCCGCGTACTGCTGCTGGTAGTAGGAGAGCGAGCGGCCCAGGCGGAAGCCGTCGCGCTCCTCGGTGATGCGCAGCAGCCGGTAGAACTCGGGCAGGTCGGCGGCGGTGCCGAGGATCGTCTCCACGCCGGCCTTCTCGGCCTTGCGCACGTTGCGCCGCCACTCCTGGTTGAGGCCGGACCACAGCTCGTCGACGGAACGGCCGGCGAGCGGTACGCGGAAGACGTGGCGCGGCTGGGCGTCGCCGTCGTCCTCGCCGCCGCACCGGGTCCAGCCGCGGGTGCGCAGCCGGTCGGCGAGGGCCGCGCCGACGGGGTCGACCTCGGTGGCGAGCACGTCGGACACCTGCCGGCCGGGTCCGGTGGCGGATTTGACGGCGGCGGCGTCCCAGCGGCGGTAGGCGGGCGTGGGCCCGATCCGGACGGCGAACGCGCCGGCCGCGCGCAGGTGGCGCTTGAGGGGTTCCAGCCACCGGTCGATGCGCGGGTCGGACCAGTCGGCGACGGGCCCCTCGGGGAGGTAGGCGAAGTATTTCCGGGTGCCGGGGAATTGGCGGTAGAGGACCAGTCCGGCGCCGGCCGTCTGCCCCTCCGGGTCGTGCCATCCGACCCTTTCCGAGCGCCACTGGTCCTTTACGGCGGCCCAGGACGGGTACTGGAGAAAGCTGGCATTCCGGTTTCGTGAAAGGAAGGCCTGGTATTCCGGAGCGGACAGGGAACGCACGCTCAGCTCCCCGTCCGGGGACTGGTGTCGATGGGCGGGGTTCACGAGCAGTGCGCACACGGCGGATCGGCCTTCCTGTACGTCCGGGGAAGCAGGACGCACAGGACTCTCACAGGCGTCCGTGACCGCGGCGCGCGGCGATTGTGACCGGACGATGACCGTTTCGCTGCGGTGCACGTCACAAGGGAAAGACGAATCTTTTCCGCGGATTGCGCAACCTACAGTCGTGCCGTTCGCATCTCCTTTTGCGATCGATCATTACTTGGAGGGGTTTCGTTGAGCCGCACACGCCGTATCGCACGCAGTCGCCACGCCATGCTGGCCGGGACCGCACTCATGGCCGCAGCGCTGACCGCCTGCTCGGGCGGGAGCGGCGGCGGGACCGACTCCGGCAAGGGGGAGATGAAGAAGAAGGCGGACATGGCCATCTCCGTGAACCTCACGGGCGATCAGGCCAAGCCCGGCGAGCCGGTGAAGGTGACCGTCGGGGAGGGCAAGCTGGCCCTGGTGAAGGTGTCCGACGGCAAGGGCAACGAACTGCCCGGCAAGATAGCCGACGACGGCAAGACGTGGACCTCCGAGCGCAACGCCTCGCCGGGCACCGAGTACAAGGTCGAGGCGCAGAACACCGACAGCCAGAGCGCGAACGCCCAGTTCAAGACGGTCGCAGCGGACAAGGTCAACAAGGTCACGATCAACCCGGGCAAGGCGAACGGCGTGGTGGGCATCGCCCAGCCGGTCTCGATCGTCTTCGACAACCCGGTGAAGAACAAGGCCGAGGTCGAGAAGCACCTGAAGGTCACGACCTCGAACAACACCGAGGGCTCCTGGGGCTGGTTCAAGGACTACACCGGCAACGACCGGGTGGACTGGCGGCCGAAGGAGTACTGGAAGTCCGGCACCGAGGTCAAGGTCGAGATGAACCTCAACGGGGTGGACTCGGGCCAGGGCGGCGGGATGTTCGTCAAGGACTACGACACCGCGTTCAAGATCGGCAAGGACCGCCGGCTCCAGGTCGACCTGAACACCCACAAGATGACGGTGACCGAGGACGGCCAGGCGGTGAAGACCATCCCGGTCTCGGCGGGCACGCCCGGCGGCAAGAAGGCCTCCTGGCTGGGGAAGATGGTGCTGATGACCAAGGAGGGCACCATCCGGATGGACTCCCAGACGGTGGGCCTGGGCGACTCCTACGACAAGATGGTCGACTACTCGATGCGCCTGACCTGGTCGGGCATGTACATCCACGCCGCGCCGTGGAACACCGCCAACTTCGGCCGCGCCAACACCAGTTCCGGCTGCGTCGGGATGAGCGACTCCGACGCGAAGGCCCTCTTCGCCGAGGCCCAGGTCGGCGACCTGGTCGAGGTCTCCGGCGAAGGCTCCAAGGGCAAGGCCGACATCGGCAACGGCTACGGCGAGTGGAACCTGTCCTGGGACGAGTGGAAGGCCAAGAGCGCCCTCGGCGGCACGCCGCAGAACGGCTGATCCACGAGCACGACCCCACCGGCGCAGCTGACCTTCTCCTCGCCGTGCACCGATCCCTCGTACTTCTCGGTACCTCTGCGCGAGCAGTGATCTGCGGCTGCTGCCGGACGGGGCGGCTCTTCGGAGCTACCGTGAACCGCCCGGCAGCACCGTTCCGGGTTCCGGCGCGGGCAGGTCGGCTGCGGGCCCTTGACCGGCGGGCCGCCTTCCGGGCCCGCCCGCGCTGCCCCCGGGGGGGGGGCGGGCCGAGGGGGGGGGGTGGCCCCCGCGCCCCGC
>NZ_JBHYVA010000049.1:11010-13403 GCF_042750055.1 Streptomyces sp. NPDC059456 | reverse complement strand
CTCCGGAGCCACCGCGCCCCCCCCGGCACCACCGCCCCGGGTCCCGGCGCGGCCGGGTCGGCGGCGGCCCCTGGACCGGCGGGCCGCCTCCCGGGCCCCCCCCCCCGAGCCGCCGGCAGGGCGGCGGCGAGCAGGAGGCGGGTGCACGGCAGCGCGCCGCGGGTTCGCTTCACCGGCCCCCCTCAGTGCTTGAGGATCTTGGAGAGGAAGCCCCTGGCCCGCTCTCGGGGGCGGAGGCAGGACGGGAAGACCATGCCCGCGTCCGCGCGGAGGGCGGCCGGTTCCCCGCCCTCGTCGGGCAGGGGCCTGCCGTCGAGCAGGATGGCGCCCGATTCGACGGTCTCCAGGCGGTTGACGGTCCGGCACGGGGTCGACCGCCCCGGACCGGACGGGCCGATGATCACCACCACCCCTCCGCGGCCGACGGTGAGGTCGATGTCCCGGAGGACGTGCAGTGCCCCGTAGCGCTTGTTGACGTTCCGCAGCTCGATCAACGGATCGACCGCCATGCCCTGCCCTGCCCACCAGTCGGAGTGTCGAGGTCAGCGCAAACTATCCAGCCACGGAAGGGCACTTCCGCTCGACACGCCTAAAGGCGACATAAACATCACACGGGTCGCGGGGAGGTCAGCCCTCGGAGGCTTCGGCGTACGCCTGGGAGAGCTCGGGGGATCCCGTCATCGCCCAGGACACCCCCGACTCCACCACGTTCAGCTCGCGGCCCGAGGCCAGGCGGATCACCGGCTGGCCGTTGGGCCAGACCTGCCAGGCGGCGCCCAGCCTGGTCCGGATGATCACCGTGCCGAGGTAGAAGCCCGCGTCGTTGCCGAGCCAGGGCACCACCTCCGGGTCCCGGCGCCAGCGGGGCATCAGCTGGTCGAGCGCTTCCAACGAGGCCGGACTCCCGTCGAGTTCCAGCCCGGCCGCCCGCGCGTGGACGCGCAGCATCTCGCATTCCGAGAACAACTCGTTGACGTTCTCGGGATCGTCCGCGAGGGCGGCGGCCAGTCCCGCACCCCGTTCCGTTGGGTGCCGGTTCAGCCAGTGGTCCAGGAAGGGGATGTTCATACGGACCAGCCTGGCACCAGGATCCCGCGCTGGCCACAGGGCGCGCGGGATCCGTGCGGGGACCGGCTACGCGTCCAGCGCCAGGTCGACGACGACCGGGGCGTGGTCCGAGGCGCCCTTGCCCTTGCGCTCCTCGCGGTCGACGTAGGCGTCGGTGACGGCCTTGGCGAAGGGCTCGTTGCCGTACACCAGGTCGATGCGCATGCCCCGGTTCTTGGGGAACGCGAGCTGGCGGTAGTCCCAGTACGTGTACGGGCGGTCGTACTTGAGCGGGCGCGGCACCACGTCGGACAGGCCGGCGGCACGCAGTGCCTCCAGCGCGGCGCGCTCGGCGGGGGTCACGTGGGTCAGCCCCTCGAAGACCGCCGGGTCGTACACGTCCTCGTCGGTGGGGGCCACGTTGAAATCGCCGAGCACGGCGAACGGGCGCGGACCGGCCGCGTCTTCGGCGACGGCGGTGGTCAGCGAGCGGAACCAGTCCAGCTTGTAGCCGTAGTGGTCGTGCTCGACCTCGCGGCCGTTCGGCACGTACACCGACCACAGGCGCACCCCGCCGCAGGTCGCGGAGATCGCCCGCGGCTCCTGGACCCCCTCGTAGTCGGGGCCGCCGGGCAGGCCCACGACCACGTCCTCCAGGCCGGCCTTCGAGATCAGGGCCACGCCGTTCCACCTGCCGGTGGCGTTGACGGCCGACTCGTACCCCAGCTCGCGCAGCTGCTCGTGCGGGAACTGCTCCGCGGAGCACTTGGTCTCCTGGATGCACACGACATCGGTGCCGGAGCTCTCCAGCCAGGCCAGCAGGCGGGGCAGCCGGGCGGTGATCGAGTTGACGTTGAACGTGGCGATACGCATGCCGACCAACCTACCGCCCGGCACCGACAGTCACAGTTCGGCGGCGTCCCCGGCGGCGAGCCGCCCGTGCTCGGTGCCGCCCAGCGCGGCCAGGGCGTGGTCGTAGATCGGCCGGGCGATGTCCGAGAGGTAGGCGTCGTGGATGTCGATGGCCCGGCGCGGCTTGACCTCGCGCAGGTAGTCGATCACCTCGGCGACCTTGTTCCAGGGCGCGTGCACCGGGAGCATCAGGGTGTCCACGGGCACCTCGGGCACGGTCAGCGCGTCCCCGGGGTGGAACAGCGAACCCTCCACGAGGTAGCCGACATTGGTGACCCGCGGGATGTCCGGGTGGATCACGGCGTGCAGCTCGCCGTGCACCTGGACCTCGAACCCGGCGGGGGGGTACGCGGCGCCCGGGACCCCGGGGGGCCCCCGCCCCCGCTACCCCCGGGGCCCCGGCGCCCCCCCGCGGCGCCGGCGCACAGCGGCCG
>NZ_JBHYVA010000049.1:0-11000 GCF_042750055.1 Streptomyces sp. NPDC059456 | reverse complement strand
GGGGTGCAGCTGGGCGCGACGCCCGCGGCGCACAGGCACCCGCACCCGGGGGGGGGTGAGGGCGGCGCCGTGACCGACGGTGTGCACCCGGCCCGGATACGCCGGGGCCAGCTGCTCCGCGACGCTGCGCAGCGTCCACAGGCCGGCCGCCGGGTTCGCGTCGAGGGCGGCGCGCAGCCGGCCCTCGTCGAAGTGGTCGGGGTGCTCGTGGGTGACGAGCAGGACGTCGGCCCCGAGCCCCGCGCCGGGCTCGCTGAAGGCGCCCGGGTCGATGACGAGCACGCGCCCGTCCTTCTCCAGCTGGACACAGGAGTGCAGCCGCTTGGTGAGCTTCATGATCCCAGGCTAGCTGCGGACGCGGCGCGGCGGAGGTGCTACGGGGACGGCGACGGGTACGGCTACGGGGTCGCCGTGGACACCACGTAGACCCTGGGCTTCGCCGGGTCCGTCAGGTCGACCGTGACGTCCCGGGTGGGGCGCGGGCCGGGCTGCTCCAGGGTGGTGCCGTACCAGGCGTTGTTCGGGCCCCAGCTCCAGCCGGCGACCGCGGCGTCGTGCGCCCCGATGGAGACCTCGCGGGTCAGTGCGGCCCGGCTGGTGCCGAGCTCGGCGAGGAAGGCGTCCAGGTCGGCGGGGGTCACCGCGAACTGCACGTACAGCCGGCTGGTGCGCCAGTTGTTGGTCTCCAGGAACCCGACCCGCCAGGCCTTCGGCGGGATCGGCACCTCGTAGATGCTGCGCTGCACCTTGGACGGCCAGCCCGGGCGCACCTTGGTCGCGCCGACCTTGGCGGCCTTGTCGCGGCCGCTCTCACGGCTCTGCTGGGCGGACACGGCGAGGTAGCCGGCGGGCACGCCGACCAGCAGCAGGATGATGATCGCGGTGATCCAGCGGCGCCTGACGACGTGCCGCCGGTCCTCCACCGGGGGCGGCGCGGCGCCCTCGTCGGGGGGCGGCGCCTGGTGGGGCAGGGAGGGCGGGGTCACTGCGCACCGCCCTCGGGGCGGTCGCCGGCCTCGGGGCGGACCGCCTCGGTGACCTCGGCGGTCCCGGCCCCGGCGGCTTCGCGCTCTTCGGCCTCGCGCTCCTCGGCCTCGGCTTCGACGGCCTTGATCTCGGCCGCCTTGATCTCCGCCGCCTTGGCTTCGGCCGCCTTGCGCTCCGCGGTGGCCGGGGAGTCGATCAGGCCCCACTGCGCGTACCGCTCGTAGCGCTCCACCCGTCGGCGCGTGGCGCGGCGGAAGCGGCGTGCGACGAGCCGGGCCAGGTCGGCGGCGCCGACCATGCCGGCCTCGGGCCCGAGCTGGGCCTTGGCGATCCGGGCCTCGGGGCGGTAGCCGCGGCCGGTGAGGTGGCGGCGGAAGGCGTCCCGGGCGGGGCCGATCAGCAGGTCGTCGGCGGCGCTGACGCCGCCGCCGATGACGAAGCAGGAGGGGTCGAGGGCGGCGGCGAGGTTGGCGATGCCGACGCCGAGCCACTGGCCGATGTCCTGGAGGAGTTCGACGCACATCGCGTCGCCCTCGCGGGCCAGCTCGGTGATGAGCGGCCCGGTGATCTCGGCGACGTTGCCGCCGACCTTGGCGATGATGTTGTACGCGACCGGGGAGTCGGCGGCCGCCAGCTCGCGGGCCTCGCGGACCAGGGCGTTGCCGGAGCTGTACTGCTCCCAGCAGCCGCGGTTGCCGCACGGGCAGCGGTGCCCGCCGGGCACGACCTGCATGTGGCCGAACTCGCCGGCGACCCCGAAGCGGCCGCGCTTGACCTGGCCGCCTTCGAGGATGGCGCCGCCGATGCCGGTACCGAGCGTGATCATGACGAGGTGGTCCTCGCCGCGCCCGGCGCCGAAGCGCCACTCGGCCCAGGCGGCGGTGTTGGCGTCGTTGTCCACCATGACGGGGACCGCGAGCCGGGACTGGAGCGCGTCGCGCAGCGGCTCGTCGCGCCAGGCCAGGTGCGGGGCGAACAGGACGCGCGAGCGGTCGGCGTCGACCCAGCCGGCCGCGCCGATGCCCACCGCGTGGACGTCGTGCCGGTCGGACAGGTCGAGGACCAGCTCGACGATGGTGTCCTCGACGACCTTGGGGCTCTTGGACTTGTCGGGGGTCTCGGTGCGGATCTTCTCCAGGATGACCCCGTCGGCGTCGACGACACCGGCCATCACCTTGGTGCCGCCGATGTCGATGCCGACGGTCGGGACGCGCGGGGCGGTCAGGTGCGACCGGCGCTCACGGGTCCCGATGGTCCGCAGGACGGTGCCTCGCGCCGACCCCCGGTGGGAGAGCGCAAAGTCCCGGTACGTGCTCATCGAGTCGTGTCGTCCCTCAGGGTGCGGTGGTGCCGGATGCCGGATCGGCTGCTCCGGCCGGGTGGTCCGGTCCTGATTCTGCCACCCGCTCCAGCTCGTGGCTCAGCTCGTCCAGCTCGGAGCCGCCGGCCATCTGCCGGGTGAGCTCGTCCAGGGTGATCGAGTCGCGGGTGTGGCTGCCCGCCATGGTGCCGCGCTTGAGCAGCACGAACCGGTCCCCGACCAGGTGGGCGTGGTGCGGGTTGTGGGTGATCAGGACCACACCGAGGCCCGCGTCACGGGCCGCGGCGACGTACTTCAGGACCACGCCGGACTGCTTCACGCCGAGGGCGGCGGTCGGCTCGTCCAGGACGAGGACCTTCGCCCCGAAGTAGACGGCGCGGGCGATGGCCACGCACTGCCGCTCGCCGCCGGACAGGGTGCCGATGGGCTGGTCGACGTCGCGCAGGTCGATGCCCATGCGCAGCAGCTCGGCGCGGGTGGTCTTGCGCATGAAGTCCACGTCGAGGCGGCGCAGCGGGCCGCGTCCCCTGGTGGGCTCGGAGCCGAGGAAGAAATTGCGCCAGACGGGCATGAGCGGGACGACGGCCAGGTCCTGGTAGACGGTGGCGATGCCGTGGTCGAGGGCGGCGCGCGGGTTGGCGAGCACCGTCTCCTCCCCCTCGATCTCGAACCGGCCGGCGTCGTGCCGGTGCAGCCCCGCGATGATCTTGATGAGGGTGGACTTGCCGGCGCCGTTGTCGCCGAGGACACAGGTGATCTCGCCCGCGTGGACCTCCAGGGAGACCCCCTGGAGGGCGCGGATGTTGCCGTAGAACTTGCTGACGTCGGTCAGCTGCACGAGGGCCGTGCCCTCGGCCTTGGTCACTGCGCTCACGGTCACTTCGCCTCCGCCCGCTTGCGGACCCATGCGTTGAGCAGCGTCGCGAGCAGGAGCATCGCGCCGAGGAAGAACTTGAACCAGTCCGGGTTCCACTGGGCGTAGACGATGCCGTTGCTGGTCATGCCGAAGATGAAGGCGCCGACGGCCGAGCCGATGGCGGAGCCGTAGCCGCCCGTCATCAGGCAGCCGCCGATGACGGCCGCGATGATGTAGAGGAACTCGTTGCCGACGCCCTCGCCCGACTGGACGACGTCGAACGAGAAGAGGATGTGCTGGCCGGAGATCCAGGCGCACAGGGCCACGCCCATGTAGAGGCCGATGCGGGTCTTGACCACGGGGACGCCGGTCGCGCGGGCCGCGTCCGCCCCGCCGCCGACTGCGAAGATCCAGTTGCCGGCGCGGGTGCGCAGCAGGATCCAGGTGGCGACGGCGACCAGGGCCAGCCACCACAGGATGGTGACCTTGAGGGTGACCGAGCCGACGTTCCACTGCGAGGCGAACAGCGCGCGGGCGGAGGAGAAGCCCTCCATGTCGGCGATCGTCTTCGTCGAGACGGAGCCGCTGATCAGCTTGGTGAAGCCGAGGTTCAGGCCCGTCAGCATGAGGAACGTGCCGAGCGTGATGATGAAGCTGGGCAGCCGGGTGCGGGTCAGCATGAACCCGTTGAAGAACCCGATGGCCAGGGTGACCAGCAGGGACACCCCCACGCCCACCCACACGTTGGCGGTCACCTGGTAGCTGAACATCGAGCTGACCAGTGCCGAGGTGGTGACCATGACGCCGGCGGAGAGGTCGAACTCGCCGCCGATCATCAGCAGGGCCACCGGGCAGGCCATGATCCCGATGGTGGAGGCCGAGTACAGGATCGTGCTGAGGCTGGAGGCCTGCAGGAAGCTGGGGGCGGCGAAGGAGAAGAAGACGAAGACGGCGGCCGCGCCGACGACCGCGCCCAGCTCGGGGCGGCCGAGCAGCCTGCGGACCAGGGAGGTGGGGGCGAGCCGCTCGTCGACGGCCGTTGCCGTGCTCATCGGGTGCCCCGCTTGATGTACTGCTCCAGCTTGGCCGCCTCGTCGGCGGTCACGATCTGCGGGCCGGTCAGGACCGGGCGGCCGCCGCCGAGCACGTCCGCGTTGTAGCGGTAGAGCCAGAGCAGGTCGATGGCCTCGTAGCCCTGGAGGTAGGGCTGCTGGTCGACGGCGAAGCCGAGGGCGCCGGACTTGAGGTCACGGGCGACGGACTCGTTGAGGTCGAAGGTGTCGACCTCCGCCTTGCTGCCCGCCGCGTCCTTCGCCTTGATCGCCGTCGGGGCGAAGGGGGCGCCGAGGGTGACGATCGCGTCGACGGACGGGTCGGCCTGGAGCTTCGCCTGGATGGCCGCCTGGACGGAGGGCATGTTGGTGCCCTCGACGTACAGGTTCTCCATGGTCCCGCCGAACGTCTTCTTCGCCCCGGCGCAGCGCTGCTCGTGGCCGACGTTGCCCTGCTCGTGCAGGACGCAGACGGCCTTCTTCTTCCCGCGCTTGGTCAGCTCGCTGCCGACCGCCTCGCCGGCGATCTGCTCGTCCTGGCCGATGTGGGTGAGGGCGCCGTACTCGGCGGACTGCGCGGATCCGGAGTTGACCGTGATCACCGGGATGCCGGCCTTGACCGCCTTGCCGATGACGTCCTTGAGCGCCTCGGGCTTCGCGAGGCTCACCACGATCCCGTCGACCTTCTGGTCGATGGCGTTCTGCACGAACTGGGCCTGCTGCTGTGCCTGGTCGTCGTGGGCGTAGACGAAGTTGATGTTGTCCTTCGCCGCGGCTTCCTTGGCGCCCTTCTGGACGATGTCCCAGAAGGTGTCGCCGTCTCCCGCGTGGGTGACCATCGCGAAGGTCCAGCGCGGGGTGGACACGGCGGGCCGGCCCGCCTGGGCGGCCTTGGCCCGCTCCTCGGCACGCTTGCCGCCCGTACTGCTGCAGCCCACGAGGGAGGCTCCCAGTACCGCCGCGAGCACGGCGCCCACGACGCGCACCCCTGTCCGAACCCTAGCCACGTCTGCGTGCCCTTCCCTCGTCCTGCGTCTTGTGCGGTCCGCTGCTGCGAAAGCGGTCATTACGGTTCCAGCCGCTCAGTATCCGCCACAGTGGACCATGTGCGGTCATCGGGTCCTTCGAGCCCATCTCGGCCATACGGGTACTGTCGGGCGGATTGACAGCCCCCGGTGAGGGGGTCAGGTTGATTGCATGCGCATCGGGGTGATCGGAACGGGCCGGATCGGCTCGTTCCACGCGGCGGCACTGGCCCGCCACCGGGACGCCGGCTCGCTGCTGCTCGCCGACGCCGATCCGGCGCGGGCGGCGCGGGTCGCCGACCGGCTGGGCGCGACCGCCGCGCCGTCCGTGGAGCAGGTCTTCACGTGGGGCGTCGACGCCGTGGTCGTGGCCTGCTCGACCGACGCGCACGCCGGGCTGGTCCTGCGGGCGGTCCGCGGCGGGCTGCCGGTGTTCTGCGAGAAGCCGCTGGCCGGCGACCTCGCCCGGACGCTGGCCGTGCTGCGCGAGGTGACCGCCGCCGACGGGGTGCTCCAGCTGGGCTTCATGCGCCGCTTCGACGCGGGCTGCAGCACCGCCCGGGAGCTGGTGCGCTCCGGGGCGCTGGGCCGCCTGCACACCGTGCGGACGATGACGGCCGATCCGGCGCCACCGCCCGCCGGGTACCTGGCGACCTCGGGGGGCCTGTACCGGGACTGCCTGGTGCACGACTTCGACATGGTCCGCTGGGTGACCGGGCACGAGGTGACGGAGGTGTACGCGACCGGGTCGGACGCGGGTCCCGCGGTGTTCCGCGAGGTCGGCGACGTGGACACCGGCGTGGCGGTCCTCACCCTGGACGACGGGACCCTGGCCACCTGTACGGGCACCCGGTGCAACGGCGCCGGGTACGACGTGCGGATGGAGCTGGCCGGAGAGCTCGACCAGGTCTCCTCGGGGCTGGACGACCGTACGCCGATCGCCTCGACCGAACCGCACGGCCCGCCCCCGGCGAGCAAGCCGTGGGCGGGGTTCCTGGAGCGGTTCGCCCCCGCGTACGAGGCGGAGCTGGCGGCCTTCGTCCGGCTGGTGCGCGGCGAGGGGCCCAATCCGTGCGACGGCCGGGAGGCGCTGGCGGCGCTGCGGATCGCCGAGGCGTGCGAGGTGTCGCGGCGCGAGCGGCGCCCGGTGCGGATGGCGGAGCTGCCGGACCTGTGAGGCGCCCCGCGTCGGGAGCGGGGCCGCGGGAGCGGGGGCCGGGGCGGTACGGAACCGGGCACGGGCGGCGGCTACCAGCGCACCGGCAGCCGGGTCACGCCCCGGATGAGGCTGCCCCCGAGGTGGTCCGGCGGGCCCCCGGCCGGGTCTTCGGCCAGGTCCGGGAAGCGCTCCAGCAGGCCGCGGACCGCGATGCGGCCCTCCATCCGGGCGAGCGGGGCGCCGATGCAGAAGTGCAGTCCGTGCCCGAAGGCGAGGTGTCCCTGCGGGGCGCGCCGGATGTCGAACGTGTCGGGTTCGCCGTAGCGCCCGGGGTCGCGGTCGGCTCCGGCCAGCGAGACGAGGACGGTGGCCCCGGCGGGGATGGCGGTGCCGCCGAGCTCCATGTCCTCGCGGGCGTAGCGGTAGGTGGCGTTCTGGACCGGTCCGTCGTAGCGCAGCATCTCCTCGACCGCGCCGTCGAGCAGGCCGTCGTAGTCGGCGCGCAGGGCGGCCAGCTGGTCCGGGTGGGCCAGCAGGGCGCGCGTGCCGTTGGAGATGAGGTTGACCGTGGTCTCGTGGCCGGCGACCAACAGCAGGAAGGCCATCCCGATCAGCTCTTCGGAGGACAGCGCGTCGCCGTCCTCGTTCCGGGTCCGGATCAGTGCACTGAGCAGGTCCTCGCCCGGTTCCTTCGCCTTGGCCCCGACGAGTTCGGTGAGGTACTCGCCGAGCTTCTGGTGCGCGGTGGTGCTCGGGGTGGCGGAGGTGGGGGCGACGACCTCCTTGGACCAGTAACTGAAGCGCTCGCGGTCCAGGTCGGGGACGCCCAGGAGTTCGCCGATGACGGTCATCGGGAGCGGGAAGGCGAGGGCCTTGATCAGGTCGGCGGAGCGCTGCGGGCGGGCCGCCATCGCGTCGAGCAGGTCGTCGGTGATCTGCTGGACGCGGGGCCGCATGGCCTGGACGCGGCGGGAGGTGAACTCGCGGGCGACCAGGCGGCGCAGCCGGGTGTGGTGCGGCGGGTCCGCCTCCAGCATGTTGCGGTTGGCCTGGGTGGCGGTGATGCCCGGCAGGATCGCGCCGCTGCTCCAGTCCTTCGCCAGACCGGGGTGGGCGAGGGCCTGGCGGGCCTCGTCGTAGCCGACGACCAGGAAGGTGGGCGCGTACTCGGCGGTGACCTCCACGTGGTGCACCGGTCCCGTCGCGCGCAGCCGGGCGTAGAAGGAGTAGGGGTCGGTGAGGAAGTCCGCGTCGTTCGCGCTGATGTCCGGTAAGGGCATGCGGTCACACTAATGTGACCGCTCAGTACGGGACCCGGCGATTTCCGGTCACTCGTCGGCGCCCTCCGGCCACCCGTCCCGTGCCCGCCGGGTCAGCCGGTCACGGCGCGACGGCCCCAGGCGGTCCCGCCGAGGACGAGCAGGGCGCCCGCGAGGCCGGCCGGGCCCGGGTGTTCGCCGCCGATCGCGATGCCGGCGGCGGCGGCCCACAGGGGTTCGGTGCCGAGCAGCAGGCTGACGCGGGAGGGCGAGGAGCGGCGTACGGCCCACATCTGCACGAAGAAGGCGAAGAGCGTGCAGAAGACGGAGAGGAAGGCGAGTCCCGCCCACTCGGCCGGCCCGAACGCGGCGGCCGCTGCCCAGGGGCTGTCGCCCGTGCCGGGTACGGCGGCCAGTACGGCGAAGACGAGCACGGCGCCGCCGAGCTGGACGGTGGTCAGCGACAGCGGATCGGCGCCCTGGACAGCCGTGCTCCGGGCCATCAGCAGGACGTGCAGGGTCCGGGCCAGGGCCGCGCCGAGGATGAGCAGGTCGCCGGCGCCGGGGACGGTGAACCCGGCGCCCTGGGTGAGCAGGACGACACCGGCGACGGAGGCCGCGGCGCCCGCGAGGAAGGCCCCCGGCGGTGCCTCGCGCCGTACGGCGGCCTCGGCGAGCGGGGTGAAGATCATGGTCAGGCTGATGATCAGCCCGGCGTTGGTGGCGGAGGTGTGGACGACCCCGTAGGTCTCCAGCAGGAAGATCCCGCCGAGTACGAGACCCAGCAGGCCCGCGCCGCGCACCTGCCGGGCGGTGAGCGCCCGCAGCCGTCGCCGGCCGGCGACGGCGAGGACGGGCAGCACGAGCGCGAAGCGCAGGACGAGGACGGCGATCACGGTGTGGGCCGTGGTGATGCCCTTGGCGGCGAGGTAGCTGCCGCCCCAGACGACGGCGACGGCCAGCACGGGCAGGTCGGCGAGCCAGGCCCGGCGGGGCGCGGCGGGGCGGAGGAGGAGGGCGGACGAGCTCACCAGGGACTCTCCAACGGCGTGAAGCGGCGGAGACTTCGGCGGCTCCCACGGGCGCGGCTCACCGTACCGGAGCCGATCATGGCGGTCGAGCGCTTTCACCGCCGCCCGACGGCACCCCCGCCCCGCCGGCCTCCCGGCCGGTGGCGCCGTCGCCCGCCGGGTCGCCCTGCCCGGGCCCCGGCGGGCGGTCGCCGGGTCAGACGAAGGTGCCGAACGTGGCCCGGCCCGTCGGGCGGTACGTGAGGATGGCCGTGCCGTTCGGCGTCGTGCGCGACGCGGCCAGCTCGTAGGCCGTCGGCAGCCCGCCCGTGGGGAACAGCCGCTGCCCGGCGCCCAGGAAGACGGGGAACACCAGCAGGTTCAGCTCCTCCACGAGGTCCCGCACCAGCAGCCACTGGGCCAGCGCCCCGCTGCCGTGCACCTGGAGTTCCCGGCTCCCCTCCAGCGCGTCCTTGACCCGCATGATCTCGCCCTGGAGGTGTTCGCCGTCGATGACCGTGGTCCCGGCCCAGGCCGGGTCCTTCAGCGTCGTCGAGGCGACGTACTTGGGCAGCCCGTTGAGCCGGCTCGCGATGGGGTGCGTGGGGTCGGTCACCTTCGGCCAGTAGTCGGCGAAGATCTCGTACGTGCGGCGCCCGAGCAGGAAGGCCCCGGCCCGGTCGAACACCTCGTTCATGAACACCTGCATGCCCTCGTCGCCGAACGGCACCAGCCAGCCGCCGTACGCGAACCCGCCGCCGGGGTCCTCCTCCGGTCCGCCGGGGGCCTGCATGACGCCGTCGAGGGTCACGAAGGTGGTGAGGGTCAGCTTGCCCATGGTTCTGCGCTCCTTGTGTCCGGTGTCCGCTGCAGGTGTTCAGACTCCCGGGCGCCCCGGAACTCATCGGGGCGACGCGCACGAACGCCACGTCCGATTCCCGCCAGCGCCCTCCCCCCGCGGCTCGTTTCATTGAACCCGCAACCACTTGTCGGGCGAGAGCAAAGGGGAAGACCATGAACAGCAGCGGCACGGTGGCACTGGTGACCGGCGGCAGCCGGGGGATCGGGGCGGCCACCGCCCTGCGGCTGGCGCGGGACGGCCTCGACGTCGCGCTCACCTACGTCGACGGCGCGGACGCCGCCGCGCAGGTCGTGAAGCGGATCGAGGCGCTCGGCCGCCGCGCCCTGGCCGTGCGGGCCGACGCGGGCGACCCGGCGCAGGCGGTCGCCGCGGTGCAGGAGACCGTACGGGAGCTGGGGCGGATCGACGCGCTCGTCAACAACGCGGGCATCGGCGTACTCGGGCCGCTGGACTCCCTGGCCCTGTCCGACGTGGACCGGGTGCTGGCGGTCAACGTGCGGGGCGCGTTCCTGACCGCGCAGGCCGCGGCGGCGCGGATGGGCTCCGGCGGCCGGATCGTCACCATCGGCAGCTGCATGGTCCAGCGGGTCCCCGGCCCGGGAGGCGTCCTCTACGCGATGAGCAAGGCCGCGCTGACCGGCATGTCCAAGGCGCTGGCCCGGGAGCTCGGCGAGCGCGGGATCACCGCGAACCTCGTGCACCCCGGCCCGGTGGACACGGACCTGAACCCGGCGGACGGTCCCGGCGCCGCCCCGCAGAGCGCACTGACGGCCCTCGGGCGCTTCGGCACCGCGCAGGAGGTGGCGGCCCTGGTGTCCTTCCTCGCGGGCCCGGACGCCGCCTACGTCACGGGCGCCGAGTTCGCGGTGGACGGCGGCTTCGCCGCGTAGCGCCGGACCCGCTCCCCGCGGCCCCCGCTGCGGCGATCAGTCCAGCCAGCGGCCGTCCTTCATCAGGTCCCGGCCCTCGATCTCGTCGGCCTCGCGCCAGGCCTGGATCCACACCGGCGCGACGCGGAAGTACGGGTAGGGCGTCTTGAGGCCGCTCGGGTCGAAACCGGAGTGGGCCGCGAAGGCCTCGATCTCGCCGGGTCCGAGCTCGGCCGCCTCCAGCCGGGTCACGGCGCCCTCCACGAGCACCACGTCGCGGGTCGCGCCGAAGGCCAGCCGCACCCGGCCGCTCCGGGCGAGGTTGCGGCCGGTGGGCAGGTTGCGGCCGGTCGACATCAGGAAGGTCGCGCCGTCCCACCGGAAGGACAGGGGCACGAGGCAGGGCACCCCCTCGGCGTCCGCGGTGGCCACCCAGACGTCGACGTCCTTCTCGAACCGGCTCAGCGTGTCCTTGCGGCGCTGCTCCCTCGTGCGCGGCCCTTCGGCTGCCATGCCCTCGCCCTCCCCCGGGTGACTGCGACAGCCGAAGGGTAGCGGGCCGGCGGCCGGCGGACGCCGCGGGGGCGCACCGTCGGACGG
>NZ_JBHYVA010000048.1:16082-23530 GCF_042750055.1 Streptomyces sp. NPDC059456 | reverse complement strand
TTTCCGGGGGGGCCGGGGTTTGCGCCGCCGTATATGGGGGGGCCCTCACCGGCACGAACCCGGGTTGCGGCCCCGAGCCGTGGGTCGGATTCGACTTGTTCCGCGTCTCCGCCGACGGCAAGCTCGCCGAGCACTGGGACGCCCTGACCCCGCTGGTCGAGGACACCGCCTCCGGCCGCTCGCAGACGGACGGTCCCGGCGAGGTCACCGAGCCGGAGACGACCGAGGCGAACCGCGCCCTGGTCGCCGAGTTCGCGCAGAAGGTCCTCGTCGGTGCCGACTACTCGGTCCTCACCGACTACATCTCGACCGAGACCTACCACCAGCACAACCCGGAGGCCGCCGACGGCCTGGCCGGTTTCGGGGCCGCCGCGGCAAGCTGGGCCGAGCAGGGCAAGAACCTTCACTACAAGACCGTCCACAAGGTCATCGCCGAGGGCGAGTTCGTCCTGCTGCAGTCCGAGGGCGAGTTCGGAGTACCGGTGGCGTACTACGACCTCTTCCGCGTGGCCGACGGCAAGATCGTCGAGCACTGGGACGTCATCGCTCCGATCCCGGCCGAACTCCCCCACGTCAACGGCCTGTTCTGATACCGGCGGCGGGGTGGGCCGCAGCCTCGTCGCCGCGGCCCACGCCCCCCCAAGCCCCGAATCCCCGAACCTTCGAAGCCCGAATCCCGCCCCGCCCGAACGCGCGGACGCACCGCCCGGAGAACCCCGTGCACACCACCGCACTGCCGCTCGACGGCTACAGCACCGCCATCGCCCTGGCCGAACCCTTCCGGCCAAGCGCCCGGCACGCCCCGGACGGCCGCCCCGCCGACCGGGTCCGCGAGGCACTCGATCTACTGGGCGGCGACCCGACCGCCGGGCTGGCCGGCCTGCGCCCCGGCGCGGCGGACCGGCTCGACGACGCCGCCGCCCGGCGGCTGCTCCGCACCGTGCTGACCGTACGGGGACCGGACCCGCTGCCCGCCGGGACCGCCCGGGTTCTGGACGCGCTCCTGGCCGGGGAGCGCCTGGCCCGCGGCGCCACCGACGCGGCCTCGCTCCCCACCCTGCGCGACACCTTCCCGGGCACCTCATACCCGGCCGCCGACCGTACGACGCTGTGGCAGGGCGACCTCACCACCCTCGCGGCGGACGCCGTCGTCAACGCCGCAAACAGTGCCTTACTCGGCTGCTTCGTCCCGATGCACCCGTGCATCGACAACGCCCTCCACGCCGCGGCCGGCCCCCGCCTGCGCGCGGACTGCCACACGATCATGTCCCTGCAGGGTCACCCGGAGCCGACTGGCACCGCCAAGATCACCCGGGGCTACCACCTGCCCGCCCGCTACGTGCTGCACACCGTCGGCCCGATCGTCGACGGCCCCCTGCTCCCGAGGCACGAGCAGGCCCTGGCGGCCTCGTACCGTGCCTGTCTCGATCTCGCCGCCGAGGTGGACGGCCTGCGCACCGTCGCGTTCTGCGGCATCAGCACCGGTGTCTTCGGCTACCCCAGAACGCCCGCGGCGCGGACCGCCCTGGACGTCGTGGCCGACTGGCTCGACCGCCACCCCGCACGCCTCGACCGCGTGGTCTTCAACGTGTACGCGGACGACGACCACGCCGCCTACGTCCGCGCGCTGACCGAAGGGATCCAGTCCCGATGAACCACCCCGCCCTCGACCTGGAAGGCGCCGCCGCAACGCTGCGCAGCTGGCTCGCCGAGGCCGACCGCGTCCTGATCACGGCCGGGGCCGGGCTGAGCGCCGCCGCCGGATACGACTACGGCGACGAGGACCGCTTCCGCGAGCTCTTCCCCGCCCTGCACGGCCACGGCCTGCGCTCCCGCTACCTCGTCGGCGTACCCCTGCCGCCCGAACTGTGGTGGGGCTACTGGGCCGTGCACATCGCCGACATCCGCTTCTCCCCCGCCCCCAACCCCCTCTACCAGCAGTTGCGCGCGCTGGTCGGCGACAAGGACCACTGGGCGATGACGTCCAACGTGGACGGCCTCTTCGCCCGCAACGGCTTCGCCCCCGACCGGATCTTCACCCCGCAGGGCGACTACGGCCGCTACCAGTGCGCCACCCCCTGCACCGCCGCCGCCTGGGACAGCGAGCCCCTCGTCGCACGGCTCCTCGCCGCGTACGACCCGGGCACCGGCGCCGTCACCGACCCCGGCGCCCTGCCCCGGTGCCCGAACTGCGGCGGCGCGGTCGAGATCAACGTCCGCGTGGGCCCCGAGTTCGTCGACGCCCCCTACCGCCCCGGACACCACGGGCTCCAGGACTGGCTGGTCACGGCCCCCTCAGGCACCCGTCTGCTCGTCCTGGAATTCGGCGCCGGATTCAACACGCCCGGCGTGATCCGGTGGCCGGGAGAACAGCTCGTCCGCCGTTTCCCCCGAGCACGCCTCGTACGTGTCAACCCCACGCACCCCGAGACCCCCGCCGACCTCGGTGACCGAGCCCTGCCCGTGCCGGTCGACGCCCAGCGCCTGCTCGAGGCACTCACCGCCGCGCCACCGGCGCCCGAGCCCGCGGCGGACTCCCGGCGTCCGCGGTCATCCCTGTGAGGGCGAGGGTGAGCGGAGAGGGACGGTGGCCCGCCCGCCGCCTCACACCACGACGTCGTCAACCCGGGCCCCGGCCGGGAGATCCACGGTCTGTGGGCTGCTCGGCATCGTGGAACAGGCCACCTTCACCATGTCGCTCTTCGTACCAGGGTGAGAGGCCCGTTCCCGGGCCGCTCACCCTCTCCGATACGAATGGATGAAGTCGTTTGATTCCCGCAGCTCGTATTCCCGCTTCCGAGGCGCGGCCGTTGTCGGCCGAGCTGGATCTCATGGGACGCCAGATCGTGCTGGGCGTGCGAGGGTCGTGGGCGTCGGACGTGGTGGTGGCGGTCTCCTTGACGCCCCAGTCGATACCTATGACGGAACCGGTCTGCGGCTGGATCCTGGCAGCGACGACGAACAACGCGTACCAGCACCCGAGGCTGTCGCGGTACACCCGCACGCTCGTGGGATCGGACGGAAGGTCACGCGACCACCGGCCAGGTGCAGCCGGCCGCCCTTGAGGCAGAACCCGCGCCGCGTGTAGTTGACCGTCACCAGCGCCTCGCGCTTCTTCTTGATGCGAGACATCCCGGCCCGCTGCCGCATCGGCAGCATCGCCTTGATGTCCTTGATCGCCCCGGCACGGGACTTGCCGAAGTCGCGGATGATCTGCTGCTGGGGCACCGAGGCGCCCTCACGCAGCCGGCTCATCGACCGCCGGGCCTCGGTCAGCATCTTGTCGAGCTGCGCCGGGCCACACGTGATCTTCTCCGCAGCCGTCCTGTTGAGGCCATGGACCTTTCGGGACATCGCCACGCACTCGTTCCACACCCAGCGACAGCGCGCCCACTCGGCTTCGAGCCGGGCCACGGCAGTGGACGACACGCGCAGCCGGTACGTGTACCGGTCTTCCAATCTTGGTCCGCCCCCGGTACGAGGGGAGATAGCGGCTGGTCAGGGGCTTGACCACGATGCCCTCCACCCCGGACACGTCCGTCCAGGTCTCAAGCCATTCCCGGGCCCCAGCCAGGTCGGTGGTCATCGGACAGAGCGTCCAGGGGCCGTCAGAGCATGGTCGGTGAACAGCTGCTCCAGGAGCGCGCGCCGCTCCTTGTACGGGCGGTTCAGCAGTCCCTGCCCGTCCAGCTGCAGGACGTCGAACGCGACGAAGTACGCCGGCAGGGCCGCGGCGAGGCCGGCGGCGCCGCGGGCGCGGGTCGCGGCCCGGCGCCGCAAGGCCTCGAACGACAACCGGCCCGCCGCCGTGTCCCAGACGAGCAACTCGCCATCGAGGACCAGCCCGCCGGGGAGCTGCTCGGCGGCGGCCACCAGGTCCGGCCACCGGTCCTGGACCAGCGCCCCGCGCCGGGTCTGCACCAGCACCCGCCCGCCCGGCTCGGCCGGAGTGAACAGCAGCGCCCGGTGCCCGTCGAACTTCTGTTATGCGCTGTTGAGCTGTCCGCGGACTCGGCCGGCGGGTGCGTCGCCGCACTCCGGCGGAGCGGTTCAGTGGCCCGGCCACCGCCATCGGCTCGTCCTCGCATGGCTTGTCCGCCGTGGCCTATTCACGCTCTGTTGCTTCATTGTCACCTTCGGTAGCATTCCGGGCGCTGGCAAGATCACTAGTGAGGGAGTTCGATGAGTGAGACCACGGTGGCCCCTGTGCTGGGACAGCTGCTGACGGCCCTGTCGGCCGGGCCCTGGACGTCGGCCAAGTTCGAGTCCTGGACCGGCCGAGGCGCCAACGAACCGCTGTCCGCGGAAGAAGTGGCCGCCGCCGCTCCCGCCGGCATGCTCAAGCAGCTGGCGGAGCTGGCACAGGTGAGCGAAGCGGAAGCCGCGGCCTCTCTGGCCGAGGAGATCCCCGCTCTGGTGGACGCGATTCCGGCCGAGACCATCGAGGCGTTCCGCGCGGCTTCGAAGATCGCGGCCCTGACGCCCGAGGAGGAATCGGCTGCCGAACGGATCGTGGCCGAGACCCGGGCCCTTGCGGCCGCCCTGCCGCAAAGCAGTTCCTGGCTCGGCTCCGGCCCCAACCAACCCCTCACCGAGGCGCAGGTGATCCAGGCCCTCGGCGAGGACAAGATCGCCGAAGCCGCCGCGGCGCGGGGCCAGGACGAAGCCGAGGTCGTTGCGGAGCTGGCGCGGACCCTGCCCGCGTTCATCGACGCGATCTCCCCGTACGGCTGGGTCGATGTCGATGTCCTGCGCTTCGTCCTGGCCCAGGACGACGTGAACGTGACGTCCGCGTAGCGCTTCCCGACACCCCTACCGACCACCGACTGGGAATGATCACATGCTGACGCTCAACACCAACATCATGTCGCTCACCACGCAGAACTACCTCAACATCACGGGCTCCACCATGGGGGTCGCGGCCGAGCGGCTCGCCTCCGGCAAGCGCATCAACTCCTCGAAGGACGACGCCGCGGGCCTGGCCATCTCCGACCGGATGACCACCCAGATCAACGGATCCGTCCAGGCATCGCGCAACAGCAACGACGCGATCTCCCTCGCGCAGACCACCGAGGGCGCGCTGAAGGAGGTCACCAACAACCTCCAGCGCATCCGCATGCTGACCGTCCAGGCCGCCAACGGCATCTACGCCGCCACCGACCGCACCGCCATCCAGCAGGAGGTCGCCCAGCGGCTGGAGGCCATCGACACCATCTCGCAGCAGACCCAGTTCAACGGGATCAAGGTGCTGGCGAAGGACACCAGCATGAACTTCCAGACCGGCGCTGGCGACGGCGACATCATCGCCGTCGCCATGAAGATGCTGAACGTCAACACACTCGGCCTGGAGTCCTACGACCTCTCCAAGACGCCCGCCTTCACCGACGAGACCGACCCCACAAAGATCAACTACACCGACCCGGACGGCCAGAGGGCCACGATCAGCAAGACCGACGCGACCGAGGCCACCACCTTCCTCATCGACCCGCTGTCCCAGATCGACGCCGCGCTCGTCCAGGTCACCAGCCAGCGCACGATCCTCGGCGCCGTCCAGAACCGCTTCGAGTCCAGCATCCCCACCCAGGACACCGGTGCGGTCAACCTCAGCGCCGCCCGCGAGCGCATCGAAGCCACCGACTACGCCCTGGAAACCGCGAACTACACCCAGGCCAGCATCCTCCAACAGGCCGGCATCGCCGTCCTCGCCCAGGTCAACGCCCAGCCCAAGAACATCCTCCCCCTGCTCCAGCAGCTCGGCTGACGCCACCAAGACCTCACACCTGTTCCACAGGCGCCCTCGCCCTCGACCGCATCACGGCCGAGAGCGCTCCCGCCTGACGTCCTCCGGATGACGGGCCCCGGCCCCGGCATGATGCCCGGGGCCGACTTCGTGTCAGCGGTTGGCCCTCGCGACCGCGAACTGCCTGCCCACCTCAGCGCAGAGACCGTGAACAACGAACCCTCGTTTGCCCTGTCCACAACTTCTGCTCATACGCCACACCCGCCCGCAGCGCGGCCGGACCAGGCACGGACTCGGCAGCCTGCGCCGGCATCGGCTCGACCAGCGGCCTGAGCACCATCCCGGGCCTCCCTCACGCCTTTGTCCCGCTTCCAGGGTCAGCCGCGCCGGCTCCACACGCGGCCGCGGATCATCCATCCGAGGGGCCCGGCAGGGACGTTAGCGCCAGTGCCGGACCCGGCTGCGGCACGGTGGCGGCATGCGCTGCCGATCCCACCCGGCGCCCGGACCGCAGACATGACGGCCCTCTGCCGTGCCGCGCACGGCGTGATCAGCCCCGCGATCACCGCCCCGTGCCACCAGTGACCTGTCGCAGCGAAGGCTGAGCGTTCTCGTCGAACATTGAGTGGTGCCGCCATCAGGAGGACACGGTCAATGCCAGCGAGGCGACGGCGGTGGCGAAGTAGAAACCGGGAAACGCGAGGTTGTAGAGCACACGGGCGCGCAGATGGAAGGTGAGCGCGCCCAGGTAGAGGAGGACCAGACCGCAGGCCGCGGCGGCGCCGAGGAGGCGCGGTGCGGCGTCGAAGAGGCTGAGGAGGAGGCCCGCCGCACCGGCCAGCTTGAGGGCGGCCAGCCAGGGCAGCCAGGACCGGGGGACGCCCACCTCCGCCGAGTTGGCCAGCACGAAGCGTGCCCCGGCGAGGTCGGCGGTCGCGATACCGACGTTGAGGGCTGCGGTGAGCAGGGTGACGACGAGGAGCGCGAGCTGGGTGCCGGTCATGTCTTCAGGGTCCGCGAGCACTTCGTCACCGTCCAATACCTGCTTCTATAACCTGGTGGCATGGACCTGGATACGCGTCTGCTCCGGTACTTCGCCGTGGTGGCGGAGGAGGGCAGCCTGACCGGTGCGGCGGAAAGGCTGTTCGTCTCGCAGCCTGCGCTGACCAAGCAGATCCGGCGCCTGGAGGACGGTCTCGGGGTACGGCTCTTCATACGTTCGCGGTCGGGGATGGCGCTGACCGAGGCTGGTCGTGAGCTCGCCTCGCGGGTGCCCGCACTGCTGGACGGCTGGGACGAGGCGGTGCGGGCAACCGGCCGCGCAACGCAAGTGCTGCGCCTGGGCTTCCTCGACGCGGGCGCGGTGGGTGCCGTTCCTGAGGTCATCGCCGAGTTCCGCCGGGCGCGACCGGAGTGGCGGGTGGAACTCCGGCAGTGCGACTGGTCGGACCCGAGCGCGGGCCTGGCCCGGGGTGAGGTGGATGCGGCAGTGGTGCGTTTGCCGTTTCCGGGGCAGGAGAGTTTCACGGTGCGGGAGTTGTTCGTTGAGGAGCGTGGGGTGCTGCTACCGGCTCGGCATCCGCTGGCGAACAGCGAGACGGTGGAGTTCCGGGAGCTGTCGGACGAGCCGTTCGTCGCGGCCGGAGCCGAGACCGGAGCCTGGAGGGAGCACTGGCTGGCCGCAGAGGAGCGGGACGGGCACCCCGTC
>NZ_JBHYVA010000048.1:0-16072 GCF_042750055.1 Streptomyces sp. NPDC059456 | reverse complement strand
GGTCGGGGCGGTCACCAGCCGTCCCGACGAGTGGCTCGGGGCGGTGGCTGGCGGCTGCGTGGCCCTGGCCCCGGCGTCGGTGCCCCGTTTCTACTCCCACCCGGGCGTGGTGTTCCGTCCGGTTTCCGGGGTCTCGCCCAGCCGGGTGGGGTTGGCCCGGCCTCGGGGGCGGACGCACGAGGCGGCGCTGGATGAACTGCTGGAGGCCATCGCGCAGCGGCTGAGCCGGAGTTGACGGCGGGTCCGACAGACTGCCGGCGCGCTGTGCGGCCAAATCGGCACTACTCCCGGCGGCGGCCGCGTTGAACGGCTCGCCCGCCATGGGGATACACGCGGCGACCGCCTCGGCCGGGTGCGCATGGGCCATGACCTCTGACCCCGCCGACCCGATGTCACTCAATGTTCGATGAGAACACCTCCCCCGCCCCCACCACCAGACCCCAGCCCGTCACCTGGGCACCCAGACCTGCCGCTACGGGGTAGGCGCCTCCCCGCTCTGCCGTGCCTGCCAGCGGGAGACCGGCAGGCCGCTGAGGAAGCCGAAGCGGCGGTGATTGCCCCCGAGCCCCCCGTACGGCTCGCCCTCCCCGACGGCCAGGTGGTCCAGGCTCGGCTGACCGCGAAGCGCTGGACCCCGACGGGTTGGCTGTACGAGGTCCGCTGGCCGGTCTGGGCGGCCACCGGCGGCGGCGAGGTCGAACCGCGCGACTACACGGTGTGGGTCCCCGCCGGACAGGGTGAGGATCAGCAGTACGTTCGGCCTCTGCCCGGCATCGACCACGACGGCGTGCCTACCGAGGGCCCGTCCTCGCACCCCCACCTTGCTCCGCCACCGCCGGGTGCGGACATGGCATGGGCGTGGACGGTCGTGCAGGTCCGAGAGGGCGGCCCCGGCACTCGGGCTACCGGCGTCCTGGTTCATGAGTGGGGCTGCAAGGGGCCCCGTCCGGGGGCCTGAGCTGAGCCTGGACGAGGCCCTTGCCGCTTTTGCCCGGCCCGTGGCCCACCTGTGCAAGGAGTGCGCCGCGGCCGAGATCCTGAGCCGACTGTGAGTACACCGGACGGGGCGGGAAGGGCGGGACGGCTGTCGGGCGGCCCTGACACGCACCGCGCTCCCCCGGACGGCCGGTACCCGCCTCCGCACGCGCCGGCCGGCGCGGCCGTAGCCTGTCGGCCGTCGGCCCTGCGGAGGAAGAGGGAGCATGCGCGAGTTCCTGGTCGAGATCACCACCACCATCCCCGAGGGCACCGACCCGGCCGTCGTGGACGAGCGGCGCGCCGCCGAAGCGGTCCGGGCACGGGAGCTGGCCGCCGCGGGACATCTCGTACGGCTGTGGCGACCGGTCGGTGAGCTGCGGAGCATCGGTCTGTGGCGGGCCTCCGACGAGGCCGCGCTGCGCGAGGAGGTGCTCGGCACTCTGCCGCTGCGGGCGTGGATGACCCATGTCGTGACCCCGGTCGAGTCCCACCCCAACGACCCCGGAAGGCCCGCGTCCGCGCCGTGAGCCCCGGCCCGCCCCCGGGCTCAGGACGGCCGGACGACCGCGCCGTCCCGGACGGTCAGGGGGACGGGCCGGCGCTCCTCGTGGCAGCGGGTCCAGCCCAGGTCGACGCCGCCGTCGTGGCGGTGGGCGTCGGCCGCCGCGGCGGCGAGCCGGACGAGGAGCCCACCGGTGCGCTCGAAGCCGTCGGGGGGGATCTCCTGCCGGCTGGTCAGGGCCCAGGCGCCGCGTCCGGCGCGCACCCGGCGGAGCAGGAGCGACACGAGGGCGCCGCCGATCCTGTACGCCTCCCGGGCGCTATCAGGCCGCGGGCGGGTTCGCGGCGGCCCGGTATACGGCGATCATGCGGGTGAGCGCCGGGTTGAACCCCTCCGCCTCTTCCAGCGCTCCGGCCGGTAGCAGGACGGCCGGACCGTCACCAGGGGCGGGAACGTCGTTCAGGCGGTCGCACAGGGCATCAAGGCGGTCCAGGAGAGCCGCTTGGCGTGCCTGACCGGGGCCGAGGGACCGCAGCCACTCCCACCGGCCCTGAGGGGATTCGGGGCACGGTGGCAGGGAGACGCGGAGCGCGGCGGCCCGCTGGGACAGGACATTCCACACCGGCAGTCGCAGGGCCGCGACCAGGTTGCCGGACGCGGCTTCCGTGGTGGTGGTCATGTCTCCACGGTGGCAGTCCGCACTGACAACGGGGCGTACCCCGGACAGCAGGTCAGCCGTCCGGGGTACGCGGATGGAGGCAGGGTCAGCCCGCCCCGTCGGTGAGGCCGCCTGAGCCGCCGGGCGAAGTCGGCGCCGGGGTCGGCTGCGGTCCCGGCCTGGACGGGGTCGGTGTCGGGCCGGCGCCACCGCCACCCGGGCTGCACTCGGGGTCGAACATGCTCCACGTCGTCGACAGCGACGGGATGGGACCGGGGCAGGGGTCATCCCTGGTGCTGCCGCCGAAGACGGCGCAGGTCACAGCCCTCGGGTCCCACCCCCACGGCCAGGAAGGAGTGGCTCACCCGAATCGGCAATAGCACCACACCTGTTGCAGCGACTACGGTGAACCCTACGCGCGCTGAGCTGCACAGACTCTCCGCGTTCCGCCTCGCGCCACACCTACTCCCCCAGAGAACCCCCTTGTGCGCGGCCTGCAAGGCCGCACGGAAGGCGCAGTACGGGGGCTGAGCGGTGTCCGAGCTCCCTCCTGACCTGCCGCGCCTGCGCACCGCCGTCATTCTGTGGAATCAGATTGCCGAAGAACGCCTCCCAGTCATCCGCGTCGGGCGTCGGGTCCGGGGTGCGCGGGTGCGCGCGGTGGGCGGCGTCCATGGCGGCGGCGAACGCGGGATCGCGTTTGCGGCGCTGGTAGATCACGGCGGTGGTGATCCCGACCTCGGCCGCGGCGGCGGTGATGGACAGGCCGGACGCCAAGTGGTCGAGGAAGGCACGCCGGCGGTCGGGGGTGAAACGGGGCGCCCGAGCGGGCGTGGGCTGCCCGGCACCAAGTTCCTTGACCGAGTCGCAGGCCCTCGCGAACGCCGGATCGTCGCGGCGCCGATGACTCGCCTTGCCAGCGCCGTCCGGGGGTGCAGCCCAGAGCCAGGAGCCACAGGTACTCGGCGCGGTCGGTGATTCCGGTGGCGCCGACTTCGTCGGGGTCGGTGCCGGCCAGGAGCAATGCAACGGCGGCGCCGGTGCGGGCGGCGGCGAACACCTCCCGCACCTCGAGGCCCGCGGCCCGTACGGCGGTCGGAACGTCCTGCCCGTTCCGCAACCGGTCGAAGAGCGTTGACCGTTTCCGGGCGGGCGGGGCATCAGGCATGACCGCACGCTACGGGCGCCCTCACCGGTGCACCCATACGACGGGCTGGCTTTGTCCGCTTCAAGAGCACGGGAGTCGTTTGTCGACGACTTCGGGAGTCGCTTCGCGTGCTGCCGCCATAGTCAATGTCCATGAGTTCGGGAGTCACTCATGGCGGCCGGAATCACCAGGCAGGTGCCCAGAGGCCCCTCCGGATGGCGTGGAACGGGTGCCGCTCTGCTCCCGTCTACTCCTCCACGCCGGGGCGAGCCGCGCCGCTGTCGGCGGATGCATGGTGGCAGATCCGTCTGATGCACGAGGATCCCTGCCCTGTCCTGCGCGGCTGACCTCAGCCTGCCCTCCGGCTGGGGCGGGCGGCCAGACCGTGTCAGGCCGCGCTGGAGGAGTCAATCCAGCGGGGATAGGTGTAGCCGAGGGCGCGGGCACTCCTGGTGGCGGCATACTCGCACCTCCTCACTCCCATTCTTGACCTTGCCGCGGGGCCGGGTTCTAGCGCCGCGAACGTCAGGGACGGAACCCGATGAGAGAGGTGAGGTGAGGAGTATGCCGTTCCGCGAGGGGGGCTACCGCTGCCCCGAAGATTCCTGCGGGTGCGAGCTGACCGTGACCAAGGCGGTCTCGCCTACCTGTGTCGGTCAGCAGTCGCCCCCGCATGACGGTGTGGCCGTCCTTCCTCCGGACCGGCAGCTGAATCCCGTGTAACCGGCTTAGCCCGCATCGCAGGCCGAGCAAACGGTGCACGGCGGCGGACCTCCAGCCCTCAGTCCGCGCAGATGAGTTGCCGGTAGACGCTGTCTACGAATGTCTGGTAGACACTGTCTATGGATGTTGAAGGGCCCCTGCGGGAACGACTGGTAGATGCCGGCGTAGAGCTGGTGCTGTCGGACGGCACCGCTTCGGTTGGTCTTCGGGAGATCGCCCGCCGGGCAGGCGTGTCGCACGGTGCGCCTCGGCGCTACTTTCCGACGCACCGGGCGCTGTTGTCGGCCATCGCGCGCAGAGGCTTCGAGGAACTGGGCGCGCGGTCCGCCGCAGCCACGGCAGGGACTGCCGTGCCGCGTGATGAGTTGGCGGCGCTGGCGCGGGTGTACGTCACCTACGCACTGGAACGGCGCGGCATGTTCGAGTTGATGTTCCGTCACGACTTGCTCGACAGCGGTGAGCAGAGTGGAACTCCGGACGGGCCTCGACTGAGGGAGGCGACGCTCCCGATGTTCCAGCGCGTCACCGAGCTCGTCGCTCGGTGCCGGGCACAGGCGCTGGAGCCCTCGACGGCAGTCACCGCGGCTGCCTTGTGGGCGAACCTGCACGGCATCGCCCAACTGTGGTCCTGGGGCAGCCTACAACTCGCCCTCGGCGGCGAGGGTTCCGACAGTCACAACCGGTTGATCGAAGCTGCGCTGGACGCCCATCTCGGGCCGATGGCCTCATGACCGGGCGGCTGCGACGCTCGGTCCCACTTCTCGTCAGCGTGGCCGGGGCGGTGATCGTCGCACTGGACGGCGCCGTTCTGCTGGTGGCGCATCTCAGCCTGCAGCGTTCGCTCGCCGCGAGCCCGGCACAGAACCAATAGAGGAACGAATTGATGTATGAGCACTTGAAGCGGCTGACCGGACCGGTGCTGCGTACCGCGGCGCGGCTCGAAGCCGTGGGCCTGGAGAATGTGCCGCAGTCGAACGGCGTCATCCTCGCGTCCAACCACCTGTCCATCGTGGACTCCACCTTCCTGCCGCTGGTGCTGGACCGACAGGTGACCTTCATGGCGAAGGCGGAGTACTTTGAGGGAGGTTCCTGGCCGACGCGGATCGTCTCGTCCTTCATGCGCGGCAGTGGGCAGGTTCCAGTTGACCGCGAGAACCAACGGGCGGCGGTAGCCTCGCTCGACGCGTGTCTTCGGGTGGTGAAGGACGGCGGCGTCTTCTGCATCTACCCCGAGGGCACACGTTCCCCGGACGGCCGGCTCTACCGGGCCAAGACGGGCGTGGCATGGCTGGCTCTCAAGTCCGGCGCGCCCGTGGTGCCGGTGGCCATGAGCGGCACAGATCGCGTCCTGCCGCCCGGGCGCGTGCTTCCACGTCCGGCCAAGGTCAAGGTCACCTTCGGCAAGCCCGTCGACCTCTCCCTGTACGAGGACTCCGCCGCTGACGCTGGTGCCCGAAGGGCGGTCTCTGACCTGATTGTGCAGGCTATAGCAGAGGTCTCCGGCCAGGAGTACGTGTCCGTCTACGCGGCGAGGGCGAAGGAGCGGGGCTGACCCGGCCCTGTTCTCCCCGAAGCTACGGCGAAGTGACAAGCGACACAGGGTGACGATCGGCCGACGTCTACGGCGAATACGCGACTCCTGAACATGCAGGCCCGCCAGTCCCGAGGCTGGTAGACAAGTCCCGGCATCTCTGAACGGGCCGCCACCACAGAAACCCCTACGCGCAAGAGTCCGCCCGCCCCAGGCCGAGGTGGCCCACCACCCAACTCGCCGCCCTCGCCCACCTCGGCATCGACTGGGCACAGACCTGATTGCGCGTATAGATCGCGTGAATGCGGATATGGGTAGCAATGCGGTCCTGGTTCATGGCCTCCGCATCATGAACTAGTGCTGTGTTCCTTAAAGGCAGTAGATATAGCGGCGGCGTAGGTGTCGGGTGGGTGGTGCGGGTCTGCCCCAGATCCAGGGCCGTGCTCGGCTGTTGAGCTGTGCAGTGGCGAGGACGGTGGCCTGGGTGATCTCCTCGGGACCGGTGAAGGTCTGGCCGGCGAGGACGGCCTTGCGGAAGATGCGCCACCAGGCTTCCTGGAGGTTGGGCCAGCAGGCGCCGACGGGTATGAACACGTGCTTGATCCTGGGGTGGTCCTCGAGCCAGGTCCTGGTAGAGATGCTGTTGTGGGAGGACAGGTTGTCCGTGATCACATAGATGTCCCCGGCCGGCTTCGCCTCCTCCAGCTGCTGTGAAAACCGCTGGTAGAAGGCGCTGTTGTGGGACGGGGCGGTCATGGTGACCTGCTGTCCGTCCCGGACACGCAGGCCGCCGTAGACCCACGTCTTCTCCGGACCTCTGCCATAGTCGAGCTCTGCTTTGATGCGACGGCCGTCGGGCGACCAGCCTGGTGCGGGCGGGAAGGCTCGGAGGATCACCCTGCCGAGTTCATCGGCGCAGACGACCGTCGCGCCGTCGGGCGGCTGGGTGTAGAGGCCGACGACCCGAGTCCTTTACCCTCGAAATCACGGTCCTTCGACCGCACCCAAGAACGGGTACGGCGCCATCTGACACCCTCGGCCAACAGGATCCTACGGACCTGGGATCTTCCGACGCCGATCCCGGCCCACCGGGCGGCCTCGGCCAGTGCGCCGAGTGTCCACTCCGGTGCCCCCGCGTCGTCGTCCGCGGCTAGTTCACCGTCCTCACCCCTGGTCAGACGGCCCGAAGGCGCCTGTCGGACCAGAGCTACGACCCTGGAGCGATCCGCCTCGGTGATCCGCCGCAGCCGTCCGCTGACCGGCCGGTCCTCCAGCCCCTCGCACCCCAGACCATTCAACCGGTGCAGCCACCACCGCACCGTCTTGGCGTGGCAGCCCAGTTCCGTCGCGATCCCTGCCACCCGCAGACCGTCCCGGCTCAGAGCGATGATCCGCGCTCTCAGAACCAGATCAGCCGAGCCTTCCGGGCGCCCTTCAGCCTCGAGATCGCCCTTTCCTCCTCAGACCCCGAAGCGGCCGGGCACGCCGCAACACCGGCACTACCCACCCCCTGCCGCCACCCCAACAGAGACATAATGCACACAACTTGAGGAATCAAGCACTAGGTCTGGGGCTGGTGCGAGGGTCGGCGGTACGGGGGATGCCAGCGAGGGATCAGCTGGAAGTCGGCACCACCGGGACGGCGTACCTGTACAGGGTGGGGCCGTTCTCGTCACCGTTGTGCTTCCGGCCGACCATTAGCTCTCCCGGTCCACCCTTCGACTCACTGGCGCTTTCCCGCTGGGGCTGGGTTTCGCGGTATGACGTCAGATCCACATTCTCACCACGCCAGATCAGGGAGGCGAAAGCGTACCGGGTAGGGCCGTTTTCGTCGCCGTAATGGTGACGCCCGACAAGAACCTTGGAGAGCGGAGCGGTGAAGTCGGAACGGTTCTCGGGCTGGTACTCGCTCCACTCCACCTCGCCCACCTGGGCCGGCACCCCATCGATTTCCACCCAGCCGCAGAAATAGGTGGTAATGCCGTTCTCGTCCCCTGTATGAGCCCGGCCGATCAGGACCTGGTCATCCGAGCAGAGAACCGCACGTCCCGACGATTCCTTCTGGCGCAGGATGTCGCCCTCGATGACGACTGCCGCCGCCCGCTGCGGCACCTGAATCGATACCCCAGGCGTTGCCGAGGCTGCGGGCGAGGCTGAAGCGGATGCGGGAACAGTGAGGGCGAAGACGGCGAGGGAGAGCGCGGCCGTACCGCGCAACAGGTGCTTGATCACATCTCGCGTTGTAGCCGTCCGGGCCGGGGCAACAGATGGAGACCCGAGGGCACATCACCCAGGCGGGCGCGCCGATTCACCGAAGAAACGGCACTGCTGAAGGCCGGGTGTTACGGCAGGCTGGGTTTGGAGCGGCTCCGCGGTGCCGGGTGGGGTGGGCGTGGCGGAGTCAGGGGTGGAGGTAGCTCCTGAAGTAGCTACAGGCTGGCCCTCGCTGGTGCCGAGCGCGACCGCCGCCTGCTCGATCGGTGCGTCCTCGGCGGCGAGCTCGTCACGGGAGGCAGGTGTAGGGCGCCGTCGACCACGACGGTGCCCCACACCTGCCTGCGGTGAAACCCGGGTTCACGTCTCCGCTGCCGGGACCGGGCGGCTTTCCGGCAACGATGGCCGGCCCTGTTGCTCCGCCTCGTCGAGCAGCCGCTCAAGCTGCCGGACCGCGCGAACCAGCGACGGCAGCCGCAACCGGCTGCCGAGGATGAGGGTGCGGAAGGCCCCGGTGAGCTCAAGGAGCAGCCTCAGCTTCTCCTCGTCCGGCCGGTCGGAGATCCAGATCATGCGGACGGTCCCGCAATATCGCATACCCAGGATCGCGTAGGGGCCGCGGTAGGTGAAGACGAACTCCTGGGCGTGATCGGCCAGGTGGCAAGTCGCTTCGTCGAGCTGCCGTCGTCGACGGGCGCGTTCGTCGGTGAGCGCGTCCCGGAGGGTGCCGGTGACGCTGTCAGGGATCTGAACGATCTGAAGGTGCAGTGTGGCGGCCAGTACCAGGAGCGCGTTGGCCGTGATCTTCTCCTGGGCCTGCATCTTGGTCTGGAAGCGCCGGTTGCGGACCTCCAGCAGCGGCGAGACGTAGCGGCCGGTGACGATGGTCGTCGCCATCGAGATGAGCGCGGTGCTCCCCCACGCAGGGATCCAGTCAAGCATGTGGCTGATTCTCGCGGTCCGCGCCTCGGCGCACAGCCGATTCGTCCGATCGCCTATGGCCTGCCTGAAGCCCGCTTCGTGCCAGTGTCAGTGCTCGACCGGAGAATGGACGGATGTCTCATGAACCGACAGCAGCCATCGAATCCGAGACGCTCGCCACCTCCTTACGTGCCTACCTGGCCTCCGCCGGGTTCGCCTTCGCCGGCCTGACCGCAGCGGACGCGACAGCGGTCATCACCCAGGCCGTGGCGGACTGGGCGAAGGCTTCCGGATGGAGGGTCCAGAGGGAGGCGTCCATGCGGTACATCGACCTGCCCCGCATGCAGGGCATGGGGTGCCGAACCGTCTGGCATCCACCGCGGTCGGCCTACCTGGACCTGCGTCTGTTGCGCGAAGCCGGTCCGTCGATCGCGGTGGAGATCGACCGCGAGGACTTCGGCAGCGCCGTGGACAGGCTCCGCGACGAGGCACTGCGCGGGCGCCCCGCCCTGTGGATCCGCTGGCACGGAGCTCTGCGTGCCGAACTCCCCGACGGTGTCGCCCGCCTGCACCTCCCCTCCAGGACGACGCGCACTCCGATCCGGTACTCCATGGCTCCGGTCACCGACAGCGCGGCAATCACCTGCGGAAACCCCGTCTCGCCCGAGGCGCACGAGGATGCCTGCACCCGGGACGATCAGCGAGTCGCTGAGGAGAAGCGCCGGGACGCGCTCCCCCAGCCGACGATCATTCGGTGCCGCTGACGAACAAGGAGCCGGCCAGCGAGCAGACCGAACTGGCTTTGTTCAGGGAGAACTCATCGATGTTGATCACCCAACCCCATGCCGCAGGACTCCCGAACTCCCCGACAAACGACTCCCGAAGAAGTCGGCATAGCCATGGGCGGCAGCCCGGTCGCCCAGGCCGCCGGCAGCTACACCGACGCCGACTCCTTCGAGCCGCGCGACGCGGTCAAGGGCGACGTCGCGCGGATGCTGCTCTACATGGCCGTGCGCTACGGGGGCGGGGACGGCTTCCCCGACCTGGAGGTGAACGACGAGGTCAACAACGGCACCGCCCCGCTCTTCGGCCGGATCAGCCTGCTGAAGCTGAAGCAGTGGAACCGGATGGACCCGCCGGACGCCTTCGAGCAGCGCCGCAACCAGGTCATCTACGACACCTACCAGCACAACCGCAACCCGTTCATCGACCCCCCGGAGTGGGTCGACCCCATCTGGTAAGCGGCGGCAGCGGACTACTTCACGTAGATCTCGTCGAGGGTGTCGATGACTCCTTCCGCGTTCAGGTGGTAGCGGAAGGGGAGGCCCTTGTCCGGGTGGGTGTCCAGCCAGGAGGTCAGCTCACTGGTGGAGATGGGCTTGCCCATCACCTCCGAGGGGAGGATCGGCGCCGTCGCGGTGATCTTGGCCTTCTCCGAGATCGGGATGTACGTCCACGCACCCGACGGTTCGAAGCGCCCGGGGCAGCCGTACGTGCCGTGCTGGACGATGAGGTTGGTCATGCCGCCCTCGGGTGTGTAGCGGTGCACGGCGATCGTGTCGGGCGAGACCGGCATCCTGTGGTCGGCGCCGCAGGCCGGCGCGGAGGGCGGGGCCGGGGCGGGAGGATTCTTCCCCGCCGGGGTGACGGTCGCAGAGGGCTTGGGCGCCGCGCCGGTCTTCGAGGGGGCCGGCACGGCGGTCGTGGTGGTGGGCGCCGCCGGTGCGGCCGCACTGGGCTTCGCGTCCGGTACGGCGGCCTGGTCGTCGCCGTTCTGACAGGCGCTCAGCGCCAGCATCCCGCACACCGCGAGGACGGCCATGGCCGCCTGCCCCCGTACCGCTCTCATGGTCTTCTCCCTCTGCGAGTCCCGCCGTCGCGCAGACCGTAGCCCCCGGGATCCGGCCGGGGCGATGGCCGGACGTGATTCGTCACCGGGCCGGGATCGGCTTGTTGCGGAGTACTGACCTCCGGCCCCGTGCGGCGGACGTCCGTGCCAGCCAACGGGTCGGGGAAGTCGTCGTGGCGGCGGCGCCAGTTCACGACCGAGGCCCGGCCCACCCCGGCCATCCGCACCACCTCCGCCGGAAACACCCGGTCACCGCCCGGGGCTACCGGGTCGAGGGCGGCAAGCGAGGAGCGGCAGCCCGCCGCGACGGTGCGCACCGCCCGCCAGTCCACCAGGGGACGGACGACCGGGAGCAGCGCGATGTCCTGAGCGGCGTAAAGCGGGACCGTGGTCACCCCGCCCTGCCGCTTGTAGTCGACGTCCACCGATCCTGCCGGGGAGAGGAACCCGAGCTTCACGGCGGCGTCGAAGTCCGTGCGGCGCACGGCGAGGCGCACGGCGAGGCCCACGGCGGCCTGGTCCGGGCCGAGGGGCACGTGCCGGTCGAGCAGGGCGGGCAGGTCCCGGCGGCGGGCGAGCGCGGCCACCTGGTCCGGATGGACATCGGGGAACTGCGTGTCCCCGCCGAGGCAGACCAGGAGACCGGCCTTCACGAGGTGGCCGACAGCCGAGCCAGTCACCCTCGGCCGGAGAATCGGGAGCGGCACCCCAAGGGCCTGCGTCAACCGGTCCGCCGCCACCCCGGCACCGATCGGGCCCCGCAGGGCCGCGCGGACCGTTTCCGGGTCGGCGGCCTCCACCACCGCCGGCGACCACAACCCCGGGCCGGCGTCCGCCAGCGGGACCGGGCCCGAGCCGACACGGTCCGCACCTGGCGGCGGCGGTTCCTTGCACACGGCCTGGACGGTCTGGCCGACGAACCACGGCCGGTGTCCCACGGAAGATCACCGACGCTGATGTCGAGAGCGTGATCGTCAAAACGCTCGAGGAGAAGCCGAAGAACGCCACGCACTGGTCGACCAGGTCGATGGCCGCGGCGACGGGGATGCCGCAGTCGACGGTCTCCAGGATCTGGCGGGCGTTCACCCTGGCCCCGCATCGGTCACAGACGCTCAAGCTGTCCACGGATCCGCTGTTCATCGACAAAGTCCGTGACGTCGTCGGCCTCTACCTCGACCCGCCCGAGAAGGCTCTGGTTCTCTGCGTGGACGAGAAGTCGCAGATCCAGGCGTTGGACCGGTCCCAGCCGGTCCTGCCGATGATGCCCGGCGTCCCGAACGCCGCAGCCACGACTACGTCCGCGCCGGCACCACGGCCCTCTTCGCTGCCCTGGAAGTCGCCACCGGCAAGCTCATCGGCTCGCTCCATCGCCGACACTAGGCCGCCGAGTTCAGGGAGTTCCTCGCCAAGCTCGACAAAGAAGTCCCCGCCGGCCTGCAGGTCCACCTGATCCTCGACAACTACGCCACCCACAAGACGCCCGACACCTAGAAGTGGCTGCTGACCCACCCGCGGTTCCACCTGCACTTCACGCCGACCAGTGCGTCCTGGCTGAACCTGGTGGAGCGCTGGTTCGCCGAGCTCACACAGAAGAAGCTCAAGCGCGGCGTCCACCTCTCCGTCCAGGCACTCGAACACGACATCCGGGCCTGGCTCGCCGACTGGAACGACCACCCCCGACCCTTCGCCTGGACGAAGACCGCCGACGAGATCCTCGACAAAGTCGCCGCCTACTGCCACCGAATCTCTGGCTCAGGTCACTAGATCGCTCCCTGCCAAGGGAAACCGGCCAGGCAGACCTGCGGACCGATGACGGCGTCCAGCGCCACGCATGCAAGCTGGCCGGCGTCGTAGAACGCCTTCACCCCGTCCGAGAAGTCCTCCTGACCGTACGGACCACCAACCCGTGACTCCGGCTCGGAAACCAGCAGTGCCTCAGCCACTTCCGCTGGAGTCATCCCGAAGAGCAACGGCCCCACGCCGATGTCGGGCCGTAGCGCCCATTGCTCCCGCTCCCCACGCACACTCATCCGCCTGCCCCTAGCTCACTGATGCTCGCCGGCCGGGCAGCGAGCACGAAGTCACGGTAATCGTCCCGAGCCATCCCCTGATTAACCCAGCGGCCACGGGCTCCAGTCCGATACTCAGCAAGGGTGAGGGCATCACGTGCCTCCGTTGCCATGGCGATCTCCAGGCCGAATTCGTCGTCCTCGTTCTCGGGGTCCAGCGGCGGGAACTCGACGAGGCCGCAGAAGTTCTCGCTCCCGACGTCCGCCGACGCGTGGAGAACGACCTTGAACCGGGAACCCGTCAAAACAACCTCGACCCAGCGGACGCCGGAAGCATGAGCATCACCAGCGGGGCCGAGTAACTGTTCGCCCGATCGACCGCGGGTCAGAGCCCCCGACAGCGAAGGATTCGACCAGGTAGCACACCGGGGCAGCCTAGAGGTCGAGGGAGACGTCGCGCTTCGGTGGGGCAGTCCCTTCAGAGGTCTGGACTGAGATCCAGATTCGGATGATGGGCCTGGACTGCCCGCCGGAGCCGCACGCGGAGGTGGGGCTGCGCCAGTGAGCCGCGGGCGAGGGCGAGGACCGTGTCGCCAGGGAGGGCCGAGCCGTCCCTGCCGAGCATGTCGGCGAGCAGCCGGGTCACCGGTTCCCGGGCGGGTGAGTCGTCGGGCAGGAGCGCCACAGCGTGATCCACCCTGAGGTACAGCGCTGCCAGCTCATCGCCCACGAGTCCGACGCTGCCGCCGATCAGCAGCCGCAGCACATCGTGGGCCAGTGAGGTTGCCTGCCGTCCCTCACCGAGGGAGGTAAAGGCGGTCACGGCTGGCCCCAGCCACTCCATGACCGGATCCATCGCATGCCGTACCACCAAGTCGTTTGTGCCTCCGGACACGTCCATCTTGTGCCATATCGTCTCCCAGTAGGACCGGGACCAGTGCACGATGTCGCGCCGGGGGAGGCGGTACAGCCAGTTCATGTCCAAAGGGTCCGGCGGGGACAGCTCCCCCGTGCGCAGGCGGATCTCCAGTCGTCGGCCCCCCTCTGCACGGCTACGGTGAACCGAGACCGAATGTGCGAAGTCCGCCCACTGCTGCTCGTCGAACGACGACCGCCAGAGCAGGGCGTGCCGGTGCCATGCATCGCCCGGGTCCGACGAGTCCGGGAACAGCCTGTCAGCGGTGATGCTCTCCAACAGCAGCAGCACCATCAGGATGAGGTTGGCACCGTAGATGCCGTGCCGTGCCGCCGTGCGGGTCTCTGCGGGCCGGTACGCAGGGTGGGGGTCGTCCGTCCGTGTCGTGTGCTGCCCGACAACCCGTACGAGCAGCTGACCCAGCCGCTCGCGTTCGCTGTCCGGCAACCGACGCACCATCGATTCCCCGAACCGCAATATCTGCCGTGAGGAGAGCGGGGCGTACGACAGCAGCGCGTAGGCCAGGTCGTCGTTGACGCGGCTCGCACCGAGGGACAGGGCCGGCCGGTCGGTGAGCAGGCCGGTCAGGACGTGCAGCGCCAGCCGTACGACCAGGTACTCGCCGAACGTGGCGTGCAGGAACTCGTATGTGGACAGCACGCGGCCGTCACGGATGGACTGGGCGCGTTGGACGAAGAAGAACCGACCCAGCGTCACCTCGGCCGCACCCAGTGGGGCACGGAACCCGGAGGTGCCCGTGGAGCGGCGGCCCAGCAGTGCCGTGAGGTCCTCGTCGAGCTCGGCCGCCGACACCCACTGACGGCGCCGGTTGAGCTGGGCGAACGCGACCAGCGAAAGGCGCTGGAGCTCCTGCTCGGCGCGCTCCGCCAATCGGTCCTCCGGTGTGGCCCCGGGAGCGGTCTTGTCCACCTCGCGATGGGCGAACGAGGTGAGCAGTTCCTCGTACAGCTCGGCCTCGTCGAGCGGGTCGTCGCAGTCGTGGGCATCGCGTCCCTCGCGCCTGTCGCGTCGTAGGCCGTTGTCCGTGGCGTCGTACAGCGCCATCATCAGCAGCAGTAGCGGCTGCGCGGCCAGCGACTCGTGCTGGGCGATGACAGCCCAGGGCAGCGGTTGCAGCCCCCGGGCCGCGAAGTTGCTCGCGTTGGCGTCGTTCCACAGCTCCAGCCAACGGCGTATCTGGGCGGGACGGAACGGTTCCAGACGCAGAGCGACGACTCCGTCCGGGTACCGGGTGCGATCGGCGACGGCCGTACGGCTGGTGACCAGTGCTCGCACCGGTCGGCCCTGCTCCGCTTCGCGTTGCTGGAAACGGGCGACGCGGACGAGGAAGTCGCTGTGGTGGACGCCGGTGGTCTGCAACAGCTCGTCGAAACCGTCCAAGAGCAGCACAGGGACCGCACCGCCGGCCGAGCGGACCAGCTCCGGCCAGGACACCCGCTCCCCCGTGGCCGCTCGTACCGCCTGCTCGAGCTGCTCCTGCAGGTCGTCCTCGGCGCGTGCCTCGCGCAGCGGCACCCGAACGGGAAGGAACCCGGCAGACGGCAGCCGGGCAGCGAGGACCCGGGTCAGGACGGACTTGCCGGCGCCGGGCTGGCCCAGCACAAGCAGCGGGGAGTCGACTCCGGAGGGGGAGGTGAGGGCACCCGCGAGGTAGCCCGTCAGGTCGCGGCGTACGGCCACTTCCTCCCACCAGGACTCGCTCGACGGGGCACTGGTGCCAGCCACTGCACGCACTCGGAAGTCCGGATCCAGGTACATGTCCTGGAGGGTGGGCACGCTGATGCCGTCGGGCGCGGTCGAGGTTTCGAGCACGGGCCGGGTGAGCGCGGCCTCATGGGCGAGGGCGAGGGCGGCCGCGACGTCTGTCGGCGGACGCATCGCGCGGGCCACTTCGGCGAGCAGCTCCTCCATGCCGACCAGCGCGAGCCGTACCCGGTCTCGGGTGGCCTGGTGCTCAACCTGTGCCACCCAGAATCCGAACTCGGGTGCCTGCTGGGCCAGCTGCGCGTAGAGGCCCTCGTATTGCTGGACCGCTGTGCGGGGCAGCTCGGTGGCCAGCACCCGCCGTGCCGCGGTCCGGTCAGACTCCGTCAGGTCGCACCAGACCTGCAGCCCTTCGACGAAGCCGAGGAATCGCTCCGACAGTCCCCCGTACCAGCGCCGCATCTCCGCCGTCACGTCCTCGAACGGGCGGTGGGGTGCGGGCTGGGGTGCGTCGACCGCAGCCAGCGACTGCGCGAACGCCGCACCGCCCCGCGGATCCGGAGCGCCCGCGAGGGCGAGCTGTTCGATTCGGGTCAGCTCCAGGTCATCGACGCCGAACGGCAGGTCCGAGTCACCGAGCGCTTGGAACCATGCCACGACGACGATCACGGTATGGGCGGCCTGCAGTAGCTCCGTGCGCTCGGCGCGCCCTTCCGACCTGCCCAGGCGCCGCCCCAGATTCCGTACCGCGTCGCGGCCCAGGCCCACGATGCGGCCCCGGGCATCGGCGATTCGCAGAACCCCGTCCCCGATGCCGCCCGTTGCCACGTTCAGCGCTCCGCCCAAGGCCCGGTCCAGTGCGGCGACGGCGGGCGGATCGCCGCCGAGCAGCACCAATG